>JABABY010000001.1 GCA_014237955.1 Planctomycetota bacterium | reverse complement strand
GAGCATCAGTATCAGGCGCATTTGTTAGGAATTCAATCCAAAATACGCTGTTACCAAGGGCCGCGATACGATGGCACCTGTCTCAAAGAAGCCAAGGATCTCATTAAACAGACGTTTCGGCAGTTCCCAAAAATGTCAGATGAAGATCGTGAGCGGTTACAAAAACTGTATTCACAAGTTAAGACGAATTTGGCGATGCGTGATTATGAATTGGGAGACTTTTATGCCAATAAAGGATACAGCAACGCAGCAAGGCTTTACTACAATCGTGTGATCGACGGTTATCCGCAGACGTCCGTGGCCAAAAAGGCGCGCGAGCAACTGGAGAATCTTGAGGGTAAACCGAACACGCCACCCCAACGACTCGAATTTATTTCGTCGATGTTTCCGGATGTCAGGGAGGATCCGCTTCATTTGACAGGCGGATCGGAGGTGGAAACCGGCAGCCAATAAGCGGGCTGCAAAAAGGTTGTACGGATGGACTCTAAGAGCAAAAGTTGTAGGTTATCCTGCGAAGTATATCTGTTAGCCCTTGTTGTTGGGCTACTTGCCGGATGTGCTGGCTATCGGTTTGGTGCACAGACAATGTATCCAAATCATATTCAGACGGTCCATGTTCCAGTCTTCCAGTCAGACAGTCTTCGCCCGGGGCTTGGACCCTGGCTGACAGAAGCAGTCATTAAGAAGATCGAACAGACGACCCATTATAAGGTTGTCGGTCGCGATAATGCCGACACAATTCTCGAAGGGCTGGTCCTGCCTGTCACGAAACAGGTTTCGGTGACAACCCTTAATGATGATCTCCGCGAAGTGGATATGACCATGCAGATACAGGTTCGCTGGATCGACAACCAGGGTGGATTGGTTTATCCCGAAACAGCAATTCCTCTGCCTGTCGCCTTGGCCGATGTTTCGGGAACAAACGCCCAGGTCACTGAAGTGGGACATTCAACCCTCGAGGCGGAGCAAGCAGTGGTCGAGCAGGTTGCTTCCCAGATTGTAGCCATCATGGAATCTCCGTGGTAAGCTACGGTTTATGCCACCGATCAATCCACAAGTTTCTTTTCCGCAATATCCTTCTCGCGCTACTCGGTGGCAGCTTCGCACAAAGACATTGGAGTTTTCCACGCGTCCTCTCTTAATGGGGATTGTGAACGTGACCCCCGACAGCTTTTCGGATGGCGGTCAGTTTGTTTGTGTAGATGATGCGGTTAACCACGCACTCCAACTAGCAGCAGAGGGCGCTGATATTCTCGATATCGGAGGTGAGAGTACACGGCCCTACAGCACGCCCGTAACGCCTGATGAGGAACTTGATCGTGTGATGCCCGTTGTGTACTCCCTAACACAAAAAACCGAAGTTCCTATTTCAATCGATACATCCAAGGCGATTGTTGCCCGAGAGTGCCTCAACGGAGGAGCGGAGATTATTAATGATGTGACAGGACTATTAGGAGATCCCGAAATGGTTCCGTTGGCTGTCGCATCCGATGCCGGGGTATGTGCCATGCACATGCAGGGAAATCCATCGACGATGCAGGATCATCCGAGTTATGACAATGTTGTTGAAGATGTTTTCGACTATTTACGCAATCGGCGCGACGATCTTGTGGCCGCCGGGGTTGCGCCGGAGCGGATTTGTCTGGATCCCGGGATTGGATTTGGAAAAACAACCGAGCATAATTTGTTGCTGTTACGAGAAATAGATCGTGTTCACGAACTGGGGTGTCCGTTGTTAGTCGGCCATTCAAAAAAAGGTTTTCTCTCTAAAGTGCTTGGTGGCGAATCGGTGGATCTCAATGCCGCCACCGTCGGAACCGGTCTGGCGCTGGCCACCCGGGGTGTTCAGGTTCTCCGTCTCCACGACATCCGAGCGGCCAAGCAAGCATTTCTTCTCTATGAGGCAGCAGGGGGCCTGGAAAACTGAACGGTCAATATCTTAGTGCATCACTGATTATCCATCATTTGGCTTCCAGAAAATGTTCATTCACGCGAGGCATCTTTGACCAAAGCGTTTGTAGCGAGTTTCTGTCGGAAATTCTGGTAGATTGTTGCCTGGATGGGAATTGTTAAAATCGATCCAAGCCAAGGAATCTAGCGCTAAGAATTGATCTATTCTGTTTGAGGACCGCAATGAGCGACCGATCTTTTGTCCACCTTCACTGTCATAGCCACTACAGCCTTCTCGATGGAGCGGCTCCTATCGACGGACTCGTTCGGCAGGCAAAACACCTCGGCATGAATGCCTTGGCGTTGACCGACCACGGCAATCTCTACGGTGCAATCGATTTTTATAAGAAGGCAAAAGAGGTTGGTATCAATCCCATTCTCGGCTATGAGGCCTATATCGCTCCAGGGAGTCGCTTTGACAAGGATGCCGGCTCAATGCGAGAGGCCAGCTACCACCTAACGCTATTGGCGATGAACCGCACAGGATTCAAAAATCTCATTCGCCTCGCCTCAGCTGCTTTTTTGGAAGGATTTTATTTCAAGCCGCGAATTGATCGTGAAATACTGGCGGCTTACAACGAAGGGATCATCTGCCTGTCTGGATGTGTTTCCAGCGAATTTAACCGCAGCATTTTGCGCGGCGCGAGTAGTGAAAAAAATGAATTTGCAGAGGCCTCGGAGATTGCTGGTTGGTTCCACAAAGTCTTTGGAGATCGCTATTACATTGAAATCCAGGATAATGGATTGGAAATCCAGCAGATCGCTATGGAGGGGGCTCTTGAGATTGCCAGTCGCCAGGGCTTACCACTCGTGGCAACGAGTGACGCCCATTATATCGAACAGGGCGATTCTGTAGCGCAGGATATTCTTCTCTGTATTAATACGGGTAAATTCCGTACGGACACCAATCGTTTGAAGATGGAAAACGACCAATTCTATCTTCGGAGTCCTACGGAGATGTACCACGCATTTTCGGATCATCACGAAGCGGTACATCGAAGTCAGGAAATAGCAGATCAAATTGACATTGATCTTCAATTGGGCCAACGGCACTTTCCGGCCTATGCCTTGCCGGATGCAAGGCCTGCTGAAAGTTATTTGCGAGAACTTTGTATTGAGGGACTCAAGGATCGTTATCGAAATATGCCCGGACGCTGGGACGATGACCAGTTATCGGCAGAAGTCCTTCAACGACTCGATCGGGAACTTGCGGTGATTGGCAAATTAGGTTTTGCCAATTACTTCTTGATTGTCTGGGATTTTGTTCGCTATGCACGTCAGAATGGTATCCCATGTACGGCACGCGGTTCTGGTGTTGGTTCACTTGTTTGTTACGCACTCTACATGAGCCATATCTGTCCGATCCGCTACGACTTACTTTTCGAAAGATTTCTTGATGAGAGCCGGTTAGAGGCTCCCGACATCGACATCGACTTTTGCAAGCAGCGTCGTGGTGAAGTAATCCAGTATGTTAAGGAAAAATATGGGCATGCAAATGTCGCCCAGATCGGTACTTTTGGAACTTTGGCCGCCCGGGCCGCGATTCGCGATGTAGGACGGGCGATGAGCCTCTCGATCGCGCGAGTAGATCAAATCGTGGCGATGGTTCCCGATGTGCTCGGTATCACTTTGCGCAATGCACTCAAGACCAGTGATGAGTTGCAGAAGGCGTATGACAACGATGGCGAGGTGCGTGAATTATTGGACCTGGCGATGAAAATCGAAGGTCTCGCCCGCAATGTGGGAACGCATGCAGCGGCGGTTGTCATCGCCGACAAGCCGCTCACCGAATATGTGCCATTGGGACGTGTGCAGGGTAAGACTGATGTTATTACGCAGTGGGCGATGAACGAAGTTGAGGCGGCCGGACTGTTAAAGATGGATTTTCTGGGGCTTCGAAATCTTACAATTCTCTCCGAGTGTCAGAGACTCATCGAGCAGACAACCGGCGATCGGGTTGACCCGCATGAATTTCCTCTTGACGATTCGGAAACGTTTGCGCTCTTATGTCGTGGCGAGACAAGAGGCATTTTTCAATTGGAAAGTGGCGGTATTCGCAACCTACTCCAGAAAATGAAACCCGATGATTTTCGAGATATCATTGCCACCAATGCGCTCTACCGACCAGGTCCTCTGGAAGGGGGCATGGTCGATGACTACGTTGCCGTCAAACATGGGCTGAAGGAGGCTGTTTACCTCCACCCCAATGTACGTGATGTGCTGGAAGAGACACATGGTGTCATGGTCTATCAAGAGCAGGTGATGCGCATTCTCAATCGCCTGGGTGCGATTGGTCTTTCGGATGCATACACCTGTATCAAGGCGATTAGCAAGAAGAAGCTCCCTGTGATTGCCAAATACCAGGAAGCGTTCATAGACGGCGCAGTTGCAAAGGGAGTTAGTCGGGAAAAAGCACTCAATCTTTTTGGTCTGATCGAAAAATTTGCCGGATACGGATTTAACAAGAGCCACAGCACAGCATACGCACTGATTGCCTACCAGACGGCGTATTTGAAGGCCCATTATCCAGTCGAATTTATGGCGGCCCTTCTGACAGGTGATATTCCAGGGCGAAACTTTAAGTCTAAAGATGCTCTGGTAGAGCATCTTGAAGATTGTCGTCGCATGGATATCACGCTCGTCCCTCCGGATGTCAATCGCAGCGAGGAGGTCTTTGCCGTTGATCGTTCCGAGAAGAACTCTCCGAAAATCTATTTTGCACTTTCGGCCATCAAGGGGTGTGGAGGTGGAGCTGCCATAGCCATTGTCAAGGAACGGAATGAACAGGGACCCTATAAGAACCTCTTTGACTTTTGTGAGCGTATTGACTCAAGAACAGTGAATCGCAGTACGATAGAAACGCTCATCAAGGCAGGGGCGTTTGATTCCTTCGGTACACATCGCAGTCAGCTCAGCGCGGTCGTTGAAAAAGCCATACAAAGTGGTTCCGCAGCCATTGAGGACCGGCGTCGAGGTCAGGCCAGCCTTTTCGACCAATTCAGTGGTGACGAAATGGGCGACGACGTGGCAGCCAATCTTCCAAATATTCCAGAATGGCCCGATCGCCAAAAACTGGCGGGAGAGAAAGAGGTCTTGGGGTATTATTTATGTAGTCATCCTCTGGCTGAATACGAACGATCATTGGCTGACTACTGTAGCCATACAACGGTGGATCTAGCTCACACGGAGCATCGCGGGGAAGTCATCGTTGGGGGAATGCTCTCGGCGGTTAAATTTTCCCACACAAAAAATCCGCGTAGAGGGCAGACCGAAACCAAATACGTGATGTTTGACCTTGAAGATATGCAGGGTCTTATACGATGT
This sequence comes from Planctomycetota bacterium, assembly GCA_014237955.1. GTDB lineage: Bacteria > Planctomycetota > Planctomycetia > Pirellulales > UBA7805 > UBA7805. Next base: position 41,888 of record JABABY010000001.1, on the reverse strand, counting down.
ATCCTGTGGCCAGATCAGTTTGCAGTTTGTGGCCAATTGGTTGAAACCGATGCCATTCTCGTTGTTCGCGGTGCTGTTGACCGGAGACCTGGGAGTGAGGAAACCAATCTGATCGTCAACGATCTGATCCCACTCAATGAGATGTCAAAACGCTTTACATCATGTGTGCGGCTTCGGGTCAACGAGGTAGAACATGGTATGGAGCGACTTGAAAAACTGTACGAAATTTTGCGTCGCTACCCGGGTCCTTGTTCTGTGGAACTTGTACTCTGCCTACGCAATGGCATGCAAGTACGGTGTGAATGTGACGAAATGGGCATTGAAAACAGCCCCGAGATGAAATTACGGGTTGAGGAATTGTTGGGTGGTGACAACCTCAAGACCGTCGTCTCACTACCCGCACAGTCACAGCCACCAGCAAGACGGCAGCGACAGGTTGCCACAACAAGTAGCGTATAAGGAGTTTTCAGGCAGTATCGCGTCGTGGTTCTGGAAGTTGAAATCGTACTCGTTCGATACGGCGACGCGTGGCCTGTGTGACTTCGATACGGACATCACCCCAATACACTTCCTCGCCTACCATGGGGATATGCCCTAATTGGCTGAAGACAAATCCGCCGATGGTGTCGTAATCCCCATCCTCTGGGATTTCGAGATCGAGACGTTCATTGATTTCATCGAGATGAACACGGGCGAGCGTTTCTACGGTGTGCTCATCAATGATTCGAAATTCCTCTTCTGTTTCCATGTCATATTCATCAATGATATCACCAACAATTTCTTCCAAAACATCTTCGATCGAAACGAGGCCAGCAACCCCGCCGTATTCGTCAAGAACGAGTGCCATGTGATTGCGGGTCTGCTGGAATTCAGTCAGCAAATTGTCCAGCCGCTTGGTTTCGGGAACATAATAGGGGGCGCGTAGCACCTCGCCAAGCAGCGGACGGGCGTCCGTCGATGCCATCAGTGGCAAAAGATCCTTGACATAAAGTATCCCGACAATATCATCACGTGTTTTTCCGTGGACGGGGATGCGAGTATGCGCACACCCGATTACAAATTGGATGACGTCTTCCCAAGAAAGGCCTGCAGACATCATGACCACATCCGTTCGCGGCGTCATCACTTTGGCAACGTCGACGTCACTCAGTTCCATAACCCCCTGAATCATTTCCCTTGCGTCTTCTTCTAAGAGCCCTTCGCGATGACCTTCACTCACAATCGATCGGATTTCTTCTTCAAATAAATCTTCGGTGGGCTCAATCTGTGGCCGACCGGCAAGACGATGCATGATCGTATCGACGCAGCGGGCAGCGAGGACAAAGGGGGTAAGAATAAAGCTCAAGAGTCTCCAAAACCGCCAGGTATAAAACAAAATAGGGGTTGCCCAAAGACGTACCACGGTCCAAGGAAACCAAATCTTACACATCATGAGGGCCAGCGCAGCGAGCCCGGAACTGATCCAAAAAGACATCCAATCCCTTGTTGCCTCGCTATTGCCAACAAGGACGACCCAGAACGATGCGGCAGTAACAAAGATAGCCGTAGTGACTACATTGAGGCTCTCTATGCTGACAGCCACCTGATCATCATGGCGAAGAATTTCGCTGAATTTTAAATCAGATTCGTGTTTGCGACAGAGGAGTTCCAGCTCGTGCCTGGAAAACTCATGCAATGCACGCACACCAATAGCAGCGATGCTCGTAATCACGAGGCTGATACAGGCAATCCAGAAAAACACTTCTGGGTTCACAGTGAAAAAGGTCTCCTGCATTTAGATGTTGATGGTCGAATCATGGTAGTGTGGTCGCAGTCCAAAATGTGCCAACGCGGCAATTTCCTGGGACCGCATTTCTGCCATGGTCGCTTCCGAATGGTCACGATATCCAGCCAGGTGTAGTGTTCCGTGAATCACATAAAGCAGCAACTCGTCGGCAACTTTCCAGTTGTATTCTTCAGCTTGACGAGCCGCGGTGTCGAGGCTGACGGCAATCTCGCCCTCGATCGTGTCGCCAGCACCGTCTAAAGGAAAACTCAATACATCTGTTGCATAATCGTGCTGCAAAAATTTCCGATTGAGGAGGTGAATCTTTTCGTCAGAGACAACCGCAACACCAATCGTAGCACATCCAATGGAGTTGCTTTCTAAAACGTGTGTTACTGCCTCGCGCAGTCGCAACTCATCAACCGTTGGATCACTTGTCTGGTTACTAACACTTACAGTGATCAATCGATTTATTGCATCAGCCATCTATTTATTTAATAAAAAAAGAAGAGGAAATAGAAACACTACGTAAATATTGTTCCGTGTATTGGGGGTGGACCCTAGGGTAATCCAAGCGGTTAGTTTAACAAACGATTGCCCGGATACCACTTCATTGTAGCCACTACTTCTGGATTCCGGGAAGATTTAAGACAACGTTTGTAAACATTTTATCTTCTAGGCGGTTTTCTGGTCAGGATATTTTACTCGACCATGGTAGACCGCGATTAACGATTTCACCAGACTATCCTGTACGGAACGGACTTCCTGCAGTGTGAGTCCGCACTCGTCAAGTTGTCCATCGAGAAGGCGTTTCATGGCAATATCTTTGACAAGGCTTTCTATTCGTGCCGGTGTCGGCTCTACCAGAACGCGACTGGCACTTTCCACGGCATCCGCAAGCATCAAAATGCCATTCTCTTTCGTTTGAGGTTTGGGCCCTGGATAGCGGAAGGCATTTTCATCAATCTCGGTGCCGTCCGGATTTGTTTCAGAGTGTTCGCTTGCACGTCGATAGAAATATTCAACAAGGGTTGTGCCATGATGTTGTTGAATAAAATCGATAATCGACTGCGGAAGATGGTGTTGGCGAGCAAGATCGGCACCATCCTTAACGTGTGCGATAATAATCAGCGTGCTCATTGCGGGAACAAGCGATTCATGCCGACTGCCACTTTCTCCTTGGTTTTCAATGAAGTATTGCGGCTTAAGCATTTTCCCAACGTCATGAAAATAAGCGCCTACCCGAAGAAGGAGACCTTGGGCGCCAATACTCTCACCGGCTGCTTCTGCCATTGAGGCGACGTTGATGGAGTGGTTGTAGGTGCCTGGCGCCCTCCGCACTAATTCTTGGAGTAGTGGATGTGCAACATCTCCGAGTTCCAAAAGGCTGATTTCGGTCAATACGCCAAAGATGTGTTCAATAAAAGGTAAAAGGCCAGTCATGGCGAAACCGGAGACAACGCCCCAGAGAAAAACCCGACCAGCTTCAATAAGCATTACATGATCCAAAGGTTGCCCATCAACAATACTGGCACCTATTGCCGTAAGCATTGCTACAATCCCAGCACAGATTCCCACATAGACAAGTTTGACCCGACTACGGATTCGCCGCAGCATGAGAATAGCAGTTGCCGTTGCAGCCATTAAAATGACAAACGCTATAAGTCCATGACCGAGCAGCAGGACAACAATCAAGCCGACTGCGGCCGACATCAGCAAGCTGATTTCTTGGTTGTAGGCAATGGCGACAGTCATTCCAAAGAGAAGGACAGGAATTAATTCCACCTTCCAATGTTCTGAAAGATAGCAGACCACGACTGTTAGCACGGTTAGCCCCAAAAGTCCGCAGAAACGTCGTAAATCGATTAGGATTTCAGGAAAACGAAAATAGATAAATAGCCCACAGAGCGAATAGATTGCCAGATACATGCCAAAGACTGCCAGCAGGCGGGTGAACATGGCACTGCCGGTTAGGTGCTGCAGTCGTGCCTGATACTCTGCATGGAGCAGTTCATTTGTTTCTGTATCGATTGGTCGATCTGCTTTGGCGAGGGCATCATCGCCCGCATGGTATGGTGTGGCATACTCTTCTGGAATAACCTCTGCTGCCACTGCATCGCGGACTTCTTTTGCTCGCTCATCATCATATTTGAGCGTTACTGGTAGTCGACTTTGTAGCCAAAAGCTGGCCCGTTCAGCCAATTCGGGTGCCGTTAAGTGGTCTGTGTTTTTCTCGGTCGCCGGACGATATTTTAGTGTCACTGCGGCGGGAAGATGTTTTTCCAGCCAACTAAAGATGCGGCCTGCGACCTCTAGCGATGGAATCTGAGTTTCGAGTCTTTCGCGAATCTGGGGTTTGATATCAGCGAGCCGTACATCCGTAACGGCAACTGTGGTGGGATCGGTATTTTCAGTGCCATCGACAATAATAATTTCTTCCTGATTGCCTTCAGCCACCTCTTCGAGGAGTTTGAGATCCATAAGAATGCCACGATGTTCAAATTCACCAAGTGTGGCTGCGAGAACAGTTTCGAGGCTCTCAGCAAGTTCCGGAGTCAAAAGTTGGCGAAATTGTTTCAAGGAAGCTTGTTGGTCGTCACTGCTCGGTGGCGTCGAACTCTCATCAGTAACCGGGAGAAAATGTTGCCACGTTGTTTTTGTAGTCTTATCGAGATCCTCCGCGCTACGGAGTAGCGAAATCTCTTCAGAAAGAGTTTTTCGTAATTGCTTTAGTGGTTTGGGGTTGTTGATATAAACCTGTCGCGCTTCTTTTCGGGCAAGATCCTTGGCCTCCAATTCTAGCTTTGCCAGTTCTCGTTGTAGCGTTTCTTGTAGAGTAAATTTAGCATTGGCAATCTGTACGTCCTGTACATCGACACGTTCGCGGGCTTCCCATTCGCGCTCCGGATAGACCAGGATTTCTGTCTGATTACCCTGCTCCTTCTCGAGTGTTTCAAAAAGACCGCGTTTTTCGATATCCGCAAAGGCCTTTTCAATCGCAGCACTAAATTGCAGTCGTCGTGGGCCATCGAGAGTCGACCGAAATGCGTCATATTGCTTTTCCCATTGCTCCTGGAGGATCTTCATATCATCAGGAGATGCTGTGTCATCCGGAGTTGGGTGAGGCAAAAAGGTTTCCCAAATTGTTTGAGTCTCCGAGTCAAAATCTTCAGCAGCTGTCAATTTCGCGATTTCGGCCAATAGTTCCGTTTGGAGCGACTGCAGTGGCTGTGGATTGTTTGAGTACACCTGCCTTGCTTGCCGGCGTGCTGATTCTCTTTCACGCTCTACCCTGTTGGGATTTGGCACCTTGAAATCAACGCTTGCGACAATATCTCTCAGTGGTGTGACGCCCTCTCGATAGGCGAAGGGAGGTGCCCAGGCCCGGGTGGCGATGATCATGATGATCGTTGCAACGAAACAGAGCGATACCCGCAGCAAAACATCACCCCTGGTGACCAGCAACCAAATTTGGGTGGAAAGTCTTGGAACCGGTTCCAAGCCGGTCACGCGTTGCCCACGATTCTTTTTCCCGGTTGGCGAATTCATGGTTTGGTGCCTCGTAATCGTCGCCGACTAGCATCGTCTTCATAGGCGCGTACGATGTCCTGTACAAGCCGATGGCGAACAATATCGCTCTCTTTCAAAATAACGCTTGTAAAGCCTTCTATATTTTTCAGGCGACCAAGAGCATCAACGAGCCCACTTTTTTGATGGTGGGGGAGATCGATTTGAGTAATATCGCCAGCTACAACAATTTTGGAGCCGACACCCATCCGCGTAAGGAACATCTTCATCTGAGCCACAGAAGCGTTTTGGGCTTCATCCAGAATAATAAAGGCATTATTGATTGTTCGGCCTCTCATGTACGCCAGTGGAATTACTTCAATCACATCCTGCTCGCTGTATCGTTTAAATTGCTCGTAGTCAATGATTTCTCTCAATGCGTCTAAGAGTGGACGTAGATAAGGATTGATTTTGGCTTCGATATCTCCAGGCAAAAATCCAAGGCTCTCTCCGGCTTCCACAGCTGGCCGGACTAAGACAATCTTACGAATCGTTTCTTCCTTGAGTGCGGCTACAGCCATTGCGACTGCGAGGAATGTTTTTCCTGTCCCTGCTGGGCCCACACCAAAAATTAGATCATGATTGCGAATAGCATCTACATACTGGTGTTGTCCTGGTGTGCGTGGGTGGATGGGACGTGTGTTGGGAAGAATGGCGATGGGCGGATGATTCGAGGTGACGGAGTTTGATTCTGAAATATGGTTTAGGACATCCGTGACATCGTCCGGGAAAAGAGCTCCCCGCTGTTGCAGTCTTTGTTGCAGTTGTTCCAGCACCTCTGTTGCTGTCCGCACAGCGTTTTCATCGCCGGCAACGTGAATGGCTCCGTTCCGAGCAGTTACCGAGACCCCCAGAGAGTCCCGTATTCGGCGAACATGCCGATCCTGGGTGCCGAACAGTGGCATGAGAGCCTCAGGATCGACGACCGAAATAGTTGCTTCAAACATCAACAGAAACGGCACTAGAGCCAGCACCGTTGCCAAGTAAGCGAACGTTTAACCTCCAGCTCAACTATACATAATCGCCGCACCTGGCGACCAGTCGTGTTCAGGAAGTGTGTTGTAAAGGACTTTGTCGTAATGGGTTAAGAAATGTAAATATTGTTTTAGGGTTTTCACAAAAACCCCCTTTTTGCCTATTTCGGTAATTGCCGCTTTAAACAACCTCTAGGGAAAATTTAGAAAGTTGTCGTCATACCCCTCGTGGCATACAGATCACCCACAGCAAATAGGCAACGGGTGCTGCAAGTAGGGGGGAATCGAGGAGGTCCAAAATGCCACCAAAGCCCGGCATCCACGAACTCGAATCTTTGCAGCGTGCACAGCGTTTGAGCATGGATTCCAATAAATCCCCCAGAATTCCAGCGCTGCCCACCAGGAGTCCAAATGTAATCATCCACCACCACGGTAACCTGGATGGATCTGGTGCGATCCATGCCGGAAGGACTGAACAGGCAAACCAAGAACCAGCGATTGCAAAGAGAAAACCTCCAGCGAGTCCCTCAATGGTCTTGCCGGGACTGAGTATGGGTGCCAGTTTGTGTTTTCCGATCAATCGGCCAACCGTGTAAGCTCCAATGTCACAAGATTTCACCACAATGAGCATTGCGATCAGAGGCAGGCCGTTCCATTCGGAACCACCGACGAAGCGAAGTTGTACAACAAAACTCATCAATATCCCGATATAGAAAATAGCAAAAACGGTCAGGCTGAGATTCACACTGCTGGACCGACCCGGTGCGAAGCGGATCCCTTCTCCGAGAATTGCCAGTAGCACCGCAAAAACAAAGGCTAATAACGGCCATCCTAAATTTCCGAGTGGGCAATGAGGAGGATAGTTGGGCCAGAAGTGGGGGAGACCGGTAGCCCCGACAACCATCGTTGTTCCTACATAGAGCGTCCAACGGACGGGCTGCAAATCCTGAAAGGTTATCAGTGGGACGATTTCACCAACCGCGAGTAGTGTAATCAGTAATGCTATCGGGAAAAGAAAAATCCCCGGATATCCGATCCCTATGTCAGCCCAAAAGAGCAGCGTGAGCGCACCAATAAGAAGGAAACCCAGGAATAATCGCCAGTGCAGCACTTTTAATTATCTAATCTGCCTAAGAGTATTGATTTTCTGCGTGCATCTCAACGTAACTCTCCGTTGTCCTATTCACAATAGGATGTTGGGTGTTTTCGGGTCGATAGAGACAACTGGGAGACATAGGATTCACTAACGTCTCAGCCCACCGAACCGTCGTTCGCGGCTTGCATAGTCGCGGATTGCTTCATGTAAATGATCTTCCTGGAATTCCGGCCAGCAACGATCGGTTACCCAGATTTCCGAGTAGCTGATTTGCCAGAGAAGAAAATTGCTGATCCGCATTTCGCCGGCAGTTCGAATTAACAAATCCGGATCGGACATTCCGGCAGTATAGAGTTGCGCATCGATCGTCTGTTCGCTGATCTCGTCGAGTTGCAATCGGTTGTCGCGGACCGCACTGGCTATGTTGTGCACTGCATCCAGCAGTTCGCATCGTCCCCCATAATTGATTGCCAAGCAAAGTTGGGTTCCACAATTATTGGCACTCAATGTAATGGTTTTGTCGATTTCTCGCTGGACAGTCTCCGGAATACCCTCGCGGCGGCCAATGGTGCAAACACGAATGTTATTCTGCATAATCGTAGAGCGTTCCTCGATCATGTACTGTTCGAGCAGGTGCATTAAGAAATCGAGCTCTGCCTGGGGCCGCTTCCAGTTTTCGCTAGAGAGACAATACAAAGTCAATTGGTCGATATCTAATCGAGCGCACTCTTCGGTGACTCGCCGCACACTCTCGACACCCCTTCGATGCCCTTCGATACGCGGCAGGCCCTGTCGCTGTGCCCACCGTCCGTTTCCATCCATGATGACCGCAATGTGTGCGGGCCATTGGTGTCGATCAATGCCGGATAGAAGTTCCCTTGGCATCTCGGCAGTCGGCTGGTTGGTGGGCGTACTGGGAAATGAATCAGACACGTGGATGGTGCATTAATATGCAAATTGAGAAACACATTTGATGGCGATCAGGCAAGTTCGCAGTTTACCGGCTCCTGTCGACATTGAATCGTTTGACTGCGTTCGGGGCCTACAGACACATACGTGATCGGACGGCGAATATACATGCTGATACGATCAAGGTAATTGCGAGCATGGACCGGGAGATCTTCAAGGCGTCTCACATCGCAAATATCGGTCTGCCATCCTGGAAGGGCCTCAAAAATTGGCTTGACTTGACGAAGATCATCGACATGGCTCGGAAAACTCTCAGTGCGCTGTCCCTCGATTTCATAGCCAACGCATATTTTGATTTCTTTCAATTCGCTAAGTACATCCAGAAGCATCACCGCGACTTCAGTTACACCACTTAGGCGAGTGGTGTAACGTGCAGCTACTGCGTCAAACCATCCACAGCGACGGGGTCGTCCAGTGACGGTTCCGTATTCATTGCCGCGATCGCGGAGATGTTGCCCATGATCGTTGTCCTGCTCGCTCGGGAATGGTCCCCCGCCAACACGCGTGGTATAGGCCTTCACCACTCCAATCACACGTTGCATATAGCTTCCAGGAATTCCCGAGCCGCTCGGCACTCCGACCCCTGAACTGTTGCTGCTGGTCACAAACGGAAACGTCCCGTGATCAATATCCAGCAAAGCTCCCTGTGCTCCCTCGAAGAGAATATGTTTATCAAGTTCTACCGCATCGAGGAGGAAATTATTTGTGTTACCGATAAAGGGCCGTAAGCGATCCGCATAGCCTGTATATTCTTGAACAATCCGGTCAGCATCCAACGAGTCTTCAGTCTGATTATCAAAAGTTGCCAATATTTTTTGTTTGGCGGCGACAATGTACTCAATGCGCTCGCGCAAGGTGGGTCGCAATAAGTCGCCCAGTCTCAAGGCGTAGGAACGGCCGACTTTGTCACGATAGCAGGGGCCGATGCCTCGTTGTGTCGTGCCAATATTCTCACCGTCGGCTGTCGATTCATCGAGTGTGCGATCCTCGATCATGTGCCAGGGAAAAATCACATGTGCCCGGTCACTGAGCATCAGATTGTCATCGATCTGGATTCCTCGGGCAGTCAGGCCATCTAATTCGTTCAAAAGTGATGGGGGGTTAATAACCACACCACCGGTTACAACACACTGCACGCCTGGCGTGAGAATGCCGCTTGGAATCAGCGAAAGTTTATAGGTATCGGGTCCGATGACAACGGTATGGCCAGCATTTGCACCACCCTGATAACGCACCACAATCTCGTGTTGCTCGGTGAGAAGGTCAACAAGCTTTCCCTTGGCTTCATCACCCCACTGCAGTCCTATCACACAAGTTCCAGACACGCACGAAATTCCTTGTTTGTGAAAATGTGCCCTGTGTTGTGGAAAAACGGTAGTGATCCGACCGTGCATCGCACGATGTGATCACTTCCCGTAGCCACGGATGGACAAACCGGTGAGTCTATCCGCTAAAAGAAGGGATGACAAGAATGGGAGCGATCTAGCGGGCTCCTTGTCTATCCAATACGCGGCATTTTTGGAGGCAATCCGACCTATTTTCCGCTGGAGATCTCTTACCCACGGGGAAATTGGCGACAGTATTCATACATCGCCATCGCGGCTGCTGTAGCTACGTTGTGACTGTGAGGTAACCCATACACGGGGATTTCAACAACATCATCGAGCAAAGCCAAAAATGGACTCTCGAGGCCCTTTCGCTCGCTGCCTAAGATCAACGCGGTCCGTCGATGGAAACGATAGTCGTATAAGCTCTCAGAGGATGAAGCCTGCTCAAGCCCAACAAGACGATAGCCAGCAGCACGGAGTTTTTTCAAGACCGGCTCGAGTGAGCGGTGGATTTCAATTTCAACGGTATCTGCTCCATCCCGGGCAATTTTTTCAATGATCCGCGGGCTGCCACAGCAAATAATTTTTGAAATGCCACAACAGCCACAAATGCGGACGATCCGAGAAAGATTAATGTTGCTGCACATCGGAGCGCAAGCCAAAATCAACTCGCGAGACTGCTCTAATGTCTCAGGCGGTTTATGGCGCAGATGCAATGGGTCGAGCATGGCCTCAAATTTGTGACAGTGACTTTTAGAGGTATCAAGTCAGCCAGACCCATCGACTATCATCCTAACGCAATCGCTTCAGCGCGGTTGCAGTGGACGATTGTGATTGAGGTTAAGGTCATGGAAACGAATCGATTGTTCGCTCTCCGGTTCCGGGATGCCGTCAAAAACCAGCATCAAAAGTTGCTCAAAATTGCCAGATAAGATGCGATAAAAATTGTGTTTCCCATCGCGTCTTGGTTCAACAATTCCTGCATTCCGCAGCATTCCTAAATGGTGGCTGACTGCGGGTTGGCTTAGTTGTAGCAATTCACAAAGCGATCTAACGTTGAGTTCGTCGGTCTGACTGAGACTATAGAGAATGCGCAATCGCGTTTCATCTGATAGAAGCTTAAAAATCCGAACAAGATCTTTCGCCAATTTTTCTTGGAGTTGCCCCACTCCAACCGGATCTGTGGGCCGAGCGTCCTCTGCCCCTCCGCCAGAGCCAGTGTTGCCCTGAGTTGATTCTTTAGAATTTAAGTTAACAATTCCATCCGTTTTGGTTGCGATTGCAGTCACAATCAAATTCCTTTCCAGCAAAAAATAATACCAGGGTTGTTTCCGTGGCAATGCATTTATCTATTGCCTATTCCAAATGATCAGCATCGTGCTTTCTGGTAGCCATGGTCGTTCTGGTAGCCAGGGTCGCTCACACAATAAGATTTCTGAGTTTCCTTTTACCAGGGGCTCCTGTCGGAGATCCCAACATAAGCTTCTGTTCGTTCGTCGGCCGATATTGTAACCGCCATAGCGAGAGATGAAAATGATTTGATCCACAGAAAGTAAAATTTTTTTAAGAGGGGAATGGGGTGCCGGCTAGATCGAGAAAAATTCCATCTTTGGCCTGCGAACACGGTTTTGGGCTAGTGCTATCGGGTGCTGGCAGGGGGTGCTTGCTGTTTCGTCGAAGTGTTCGTAGCATATATAGACTTCTAGCTTGCCGAATGTGCCACGAGATTGATCGTTTCGTGGTCAGCGACGGTAGAGAGTCATTCGGCTGGGATTCTTGATGCACCCCACAACGCGCAAGTTGTTTCCGCTACTGGCTCTTATCTTCTTGGTAGGTGCCACTCTATGGGCCACCAGTTTCGGAACATTACCGCCGGCCGATTTTACGTTCAATAACGGTACGGAGGTAAAATCGATTGACCCGGCGCAGGTAACAGGTGCTCCGGAAGGTCGCATGATCCATGCAGTTTTTGAGGGCCTTTACCGCCCTGATCCAAAAACCCTCCAGCCACAGCCAGGGATAGCAACCACTGCAAATGCAGCAGATATTATTTCGAATCATGGAAAAACCTACACCTTTCCTCTTCGTCGTGGTGCATTCTGGTCCGATGGCACTCCCGTAACGGCGGAAGACTTTCGTTGGTCGTGGCAGCGTCTTTTGCACCCCGGGACAGGGTCACAATACCACTTCGTTCTCTCTGCCTACATCGTCAATGCAGAAAAATATCATTCTGGAACGGTTGAAATAGGGGATCGCGTAGAGGTGGAACTCCCCGATCGCCTACGACCGGGTCAGTTATTCCCTCGGGGTACCATGCTCTACGGTCGCCTTTTGGCAATTGATAAACCCAAGCAGCCTGAACTGGCGGGGCAGGTTACAGAAGAGGAGGCGGCCGCTGAGAAGATTGCCTGGAAACGACAATGGGTCTATCACCTCGAGATCGCAGGAAAGCAGCGAAAATTCTCTCAGAGCTCGGATGCTCCATCCGATGTCGAAAAGTGCCTTTCTGTACTGTTGGATTTTGATGAGGTTGGGATCAAAGTAGTCGATCCACATACTCTGAAGGTCGAGTTAAAGAATCCGACCCCCTATTTTCTTTACTTGATGCAGTTCTATGTCACCTTTCCTATCAATCGGTCTTGTTTGGAGAAGTATGGCTACCCCGGATGGATTCGACCGGAAAACCTGGTTGTGAACGGACCGTTTCGGATCAAATTTCGCCGCCTTCGAGACCGTATCCGTTTAGAAAAAAACAAACAGTATTGGAATGCGGATGTTGTGAAGCTCGAAACGGTAGATGCCTTGGCCGTTGAGTCGAGCACCACCGGTCTGAATATGTATCTTGACGGCGATGTGGACTGGATGCCGTCTCCTCCCGGTGATGTGATTCCTAAACTCAAAAACCGCGAGGACTACCACTCCATGTCGTCGCTCTCGAGTTACTTCTATAGGATCAATGTGACCCGAAAACCGTTGGATAACCCGCTGGTTCGTCAGGCACTGAGCCTCGCTATTGACCGGGAACGCATATGTAATTTCATCCTTCGCGCTGGCCAGCAGCCTGCCTACAGTATTGTCCCGCCAGGCCTGCCGGGGTACACGTCCGCTAGAGCGGATAGCTACAACGTTGCATCGGCACGTAAGCTTCTGGCCCAGGCAGGCTACCCGGGCGGTCGGGGCATGCGGACGATCGAGATTCTGTTTAACACATCCGACGGCCATCGAAAAATTGCCGAAGCGATCCAACAGGATTGGCAGAAGTTGGGGGTCGATGTCCGCTTGCGAAATTTGGAATGGCAGACATATTTGGCAACAACGCGGAAAATGGAATACGATGTGGCCCGGGCCGGTTGGATTGGTGATTATCCGGACCCAAATACATTTCTGGATCTTTTTGTAACGGGGGGGGTACAAAATGAGACCGGTTGGGGCAACCGGCAGTTTGACGCGTTGATTTTCAAGGCCACCGAGGAGCCGGATGCCGAGCGACGCATGCAAATACTGCACAATGCGGAGGAACTGCTCATGGGAGAACTTCCTGTTGTACCAATTTATTTCTATATGAGTATTAATTTGGTCAAGCCCTACGTGAAGGGATTCTATAGCAACAGCCAGAATCTGCATCCGCTCTCAGCCATCCGGATTGATGAGCGGGCCAAGCAAACCCAAAAAAGCAGACGGAATGGAACGTGATCCCTTTTCTTGCCAAACGTCTGTTGTGGTTCTTTGTCACCCTCTGGGTCGTTTTCACGATCTCATTTTTTCTCATGAGAGCTGTCCCTGGTGGTCCCTTTGATGGCGAGCGTAATTTGGAACCAGATGTCAAACAGGCCATTGAACGGCGTTACCGTGTCGATAAGCCACTTTGGAACCAATATTTGGTTCACCTTGGGATGGCGGCCGGACTACTCAGTGAAGATGGACAATTTCGCATTGGTGTTCCGGATCTTGGTCCAAGCTATCGGATTCGTGATTTTAGTGTGAACCAGATTATCGCTCAGGGATTGCCGGTTTCCGCTTCCCTCGGGATCCTTGCGCTCTCATTCGGATTAGTTGTCGGATTATTTGCAGGAGTCATTGCAGCCCTTAGGAGACAAACCTGGGTCGATACCGGGGTGATGCTCATTGCTACGGCCGGAATGGCGGTGCCTAATTTTTGGCTGGCGGGTGTTTGTATTATTCTTTTCGTGTTTTTGATTCCGCTGTTTCCGGCCGCTGGCTGGGGCAATCTATCCAATCTGATTTTGCCGGCCTTTTGCCTTGGCGCCCCATACGCTGCTTATATTGCCAGATTAACCCGCACCGGAATGCTCGAAGTCCTCCACCAGGACTATATTCGCACTGCCCGTGCAAAGGGCCTTCGGGGCAGACAGGTGATCATCAGGCATGCCTTGAAAGGTTCGGCCTTGCCGGTTGTCTCGTTTCTCGGCCCGGCCGCTGCAGGTATTCTTACCGGTTCCTTAGTGATTGAAAAAGTTTTTCATCTAAGTGGTATTGGCAGCTATTTTGTGGAGGCGGCCCTGCAGCGGGATTATCCGCTGGCAATGGGAGTCGTGTTGGTTTACACCGTGGTCCTCTACACCATGAATGTGCTGGTAGATCTTTCCTATGCAATCCTGGATCCCCGCATCGAACTGGAATAGTATTTTCCTGGAGCAAGTATTTCGTGTCCCTTCATAGTTCTCGTGGCGATAAAATGGAAAAAATGCTGCACGAAGCAGCACAGATGCGAGGCTCTTCGCTCGGACGAGATGCATGGAAGCGGTTGCGCCGCAATCGAATCGCTATGCTGGCCCTCGTTTTTCTTATCGCGCTAGCTACCAGTTCGTTGTTCACCCCACTCTTGCCGCTACAAAGTCCGCAGATGCAACACTCTCAAACCCGTGCGTTCATGCCGCCGGACCTTGAAGCGGTTTTCTTGAGTGTGACCTATGGTGATGAGGTCGCTTCCGAAATTCCGCTGACAAAGGCGATGGAGGCGATCGACGCGAGGAGACTCAAACTGCAATCCCGTCTTAAGTCCGCAACATCTAATGAGCGCGAGAAGATTGATGAACAAATCAATGCGGAACAAGAGCGGTATTTGAAATGTTTTAATCAGTTGTGGGCGACACCAAACGCGTGGGATCGCGCCCTGATCCGACTGCGACTCATCGTTTTTGGTGACTGGTGTCTACCGAGTTTGTGTGGAACGGATGATTTTGGACGAGATCTGCTTTCCCGGATTTTTTGGGGCTCGCGGGTTTCGTTAATGGTGGGTGTGGTGGCGACATTCGTCTCACTTATCATTGGTGTAAGCTACGGTGCAACAGCCGGATATTTTGGTGGTGCCATTGATAATCGTATGATGCGCATCGTCGACGTGTTGTATTGTATCCCCTTTATTTTTGTTGTGATTTTCATTATTTCCATTTTGGATGAAAATCAGATCAAAGAGAAGTTGCTCGCCTGGGGTATCGATAAGACAGTCATCTTTTATCTGGTCATTGGGGCGATCTATTGGTTGACAATGTCACGCGTGGTCCGTGGTCAGATATGTTCGCTTCGAAACGAACAGTTTGTCGAAGCGGCACGCACAATAGGAGCCGGAACGGGTCGGATCATTTTCAGGCACCTTGTCCCGAATTTAATGAGTGTCGTTATTGTCTATCTCACATTGACGATACCGAGCGTGATGCTCTTCGAAGCCTTTCTGTCATTTCTCGGCCTCGGGGTCGATCCGCCACGGGTCTCCTGGGGGATTCTTGCGGCAGAAGGGGTTCGAGTGATCACACCGCTTCAAAATTTTTGGTGGCTTGTCCTTTTTCCGGGCCTCGCCTTGGGGCTGACTTTGCTGGCTCTGAACCGATTGGGCGATTCACTGCGAGATGCTCTCGATCCACGTCTTAAGAATCGTTAGGTAAATGATGGATAACTGTATCCTGCAGGTTGATGATTTAGGTGTCTGTTTCCATACCGAAGAGGGGCGGATTCAGGCGGTTGACGGTGTTAGCTTTGCACTGCATGAGGGAGAGACTCTCGGGATCGTCGGTGAGTCGGGAAGCGGCAAATCGGTCACCAGTCTTGCACTCATGGGCTTGGTCCCCTCGCCACCGGGTGAGATTTGTGCCGGCCGCGCACTCTATCGCGGCGAGAACCTTCTTGCCATGCCGCCCAAGCGGTTCTCCAAAATTAGAGGCAATCGAGTTGCAATGATTTTTCAGGATCCGATGACTTCTCTCAACCCGTACATGACGATTGCGGACCAGTTGATTGAAGTTACCGTCGTACACCTCGGCCATACTCGCCGGGAGGCGCTTAAACATGCGATTGAAATGCTTGAACGCGTTGGGATCCCTTCGCCGAGTAAACGGATTTTTGCCTATCCGCACGAATTTTCGGGCGGGATGCGGCAACGCGTGATGATCGCCATGGCCCTCTCCTGCCAACCGGACATTTTGATTGCTGATGAACCAACGACTGCACTGGACGTTACGATCGAGGCGCAGATTTTGGAACTGATGAAACAACTGCAGCAGTCACAGGGTACTGCAATCATTATGATTACTCACGATATGGGTGTGGTCGCAAATATCTGCCATCGAGTCCATGTGATGTACGCTGGAAAGATAGTTGAACAGGCAAGTTGTGATGCACTCTTTGCCAATCCTCGTCACCCCTATACCCTGGGACTCCTTAAATCGGTCCCCCGGTTGACGCAAGCGACAAGCGCGCGTCTGGCGACCATTGACGGACAACCCCCAGATTTGGCACATTTGCCGCCCGGTTGTGCATTTGAGCCCCGTTGTGGATATGCGACGCGGGAGTGCCGGCAGCAATCACCGCAGTTGCAGGATGCTGAGGATGCGGATCGCTTTGCTTGTTTTGTAGACATTACGAAAGAAAGCCCACACAAGGATCCCCATGCCTGAGTCTTTAGCAGGGACCGCTGCCTCTCCCCAACCGGCTTTGTTGGAAGTTCGGAACTTGGCAGTCCATTTTCCTCTACAGCGGCGCGGGTTTGGTTCCTCGCCGGCTATCATTCGTGCGGTCGATGGACTTAGTTTTTCCCTCGCTGAAGGGGAGACACTAGGGTTGGTGGGCGAATCGGGCTGTGGTAAATCAACGCTGGCACGCGCCATTCTCCGGCTCGTGCCAACGTCTGCGGGGGAAATTTTCTATGAGGGCCAACGGATTGATTCTCTGAAAGAGTCCGAGATGCGGCCCTTTCGTCAACAGATGCAGATGATATTTCAGGATCCCTTTGCATCCTTAAATCCACGTATGACGGTCTCGCAGATTATCACTGAACCGATGCAGATCTTCCGCCTCCATGACAGGAAGGACCGCCAGTTGGAGGCGATGCGGCTTTTGGAGTTGGTTGGTTTAAATCCACGCTTCTTGAATCGTTATCCCCATGAATTTTCTGGGGGACAAAGGCAGCGGATTGGTATTGCTCGGGCACTGGCTGTTAAACCGCGCCTCATTATTTGCGATGAGCCCGTTTCAGCACTCGATGTCTCGATTCAGGCTCAGGTGATTAATTTGTTGATGGATCTCCAACAGCAATTGGGCCTTGCGTATCTGTTTATTGCACATGATCTGGCCGTGGTTCGCCATATCGCAAATCGGGTTGGGGTGATGTATTTGGGCCGACTGGTTGAGGCTGCCGATGCCGAGATGCTCTACGCCAATCCCCGCCATCCCTATACCAGGGCACTCCTTTCGAGTGTGCCGTTGCCCGACCCTCGCTCTGAGCGGCACCGGCAGCGGATCGTACTTGCTGGAGAGGTGCCCTCGCCGGACACAATATATCCAGGATGCAAATTTGTGGATCGTTGTGTGATGAAAGGTGTCGACTGTCAACAACAGGTGCCCCAACTGGCGGGGGGAGATCATCGTGTTGCCTGCCACTTTGCCTGGGATGAGGAACGCTATCAATCCTCGTTGGCCGATGCGAATCCACAGGCTGACATCGCTCACGACTCGGCTTAATGTTTTTAGAGTCTGTGCCGAGGATTGTTTCCGGTGACTGTGCGATAGATTATTTTTCTTGCGATGGGATTTGAAAATCGTCTTTAGAATGATCCAGGATCAGGTGAGGCACCAATATTCTCAATCGCTCGCGGATCTCGAGGTGTTGCTCGCCCATGGGGATCCAAATTGGCCTTTCGGATTGCTTTTTCCACTTCAGAGGCCGCATTTGCAGTTCCATTGCATTGCGATGGAACCGGATGCTTGTGATTAAAGCCCACGGTTTGAAACGGCTCATCCGCAACACCGTCTGCTGGATTCCGTCTTGGTCCACTTGGTAGCTTACCGACAGCCATTCTCGCCAGCAGACTGCTGCGATTGCGACACCGGCAAACAGTGCCAGGTGCCCCTTATCGGTTATAAGGGCGACCAAGCCGGCAACGAGCAATATAGACCCAACGAGAGGGTAGAGATTGCCGTTTCCAGGAACCACTTTCCGGCAGGTCCATTGGATGACTTCGGCCGAATGTTTTGGCGGAGGCCCGCCTGCCTCAGGTGCATTTGTTAATTCTCCACTCATGGCAAAGTCTATTTTACTCGGTTTTCTTTGCCCTGTATTCACTCCTCACCCTGCAGCAGATATTTTGCCTGAGGAGAGCGGAAAACATAGATCAAAATCACAATTCACAGTTGTCGGGTCATCGAGAGCGATCACTTGCCGTTTGTCATTTCAACCACCCATCTTTTTTAAAAGAGGCCATCGCATCTGATTCGTCTGCACAGATGCTCAAGAGTTTATGGAGATTCATTAATGTAAAAACCTCCATAATCTCATCAGAAATGTTGGACAACTTGAGATTGATTTTATTCGCTTTACACTTTTTATAGAGTGTGACAATCCGACCGATCATTGACGAACTCATAAAACGCACGCCCTGAAAATTAACCAAAAGCATTTCATTTTCAGCCGTATTCAATGCCGCGATTAACGCTGTTCCCACTTCATTGATGAGTCGTTCGTCGAGAAGTTTGGATTCGTTGATATAGACAACGACAACGCCGCAATTTTTTTGGGAAACGACTTGTGCCACGGGAATCCCTAGTAGGTAGAGTGTTTGAGGAGGCTTGGAAAGTTCATTGCTGATTTGGAACGCGGGCGGTCCGATAGCGCGCAATTTTTGGCGGATTCATTCTGGTTTCCAGGAAACGCCGCGAGGGCCATCGATAATTTCGCCGATAATCCAGCTTTCGATGTCCTGTTCAGATAATTGGCTACGGATACTCTCAGCGTAAAAGGGACTGATCACCATAGCCAGTCCCAGCCCCATGTTGAAGACGCGTTCCATTTCCTCCGGGTCAATGTCTCCAAGGCCTTGAATCCAGTCGAAAACAGGTGGAATGGTCCAGCTGTCCCGATCAACAACTGCGTGTGCTGTGGCGGGCAGGATTCGCTCAAGATTTTCATGGAGCCCTCCACCGGTAATGTGGGCGATGCCGTGAACGACATGTTTGACTTTGTAGTGCGTTAAAATGCTCTGTACTGGTTTGACATAGATTCGAGTTGGTTCTAGAAGCACATCTCCTACAGTTGCATCGAGTTGGTCAACTCGGTCTGTTATTGCCATGTCTGCTTCTTCAAAAACCACTTTCCGGGCAAGACTGTAACCATTGGAATGCAATCCCGAGGATGCGAGCCCCAATATGAGATCTCCTGGAACGATTGCGCTGCCGTCCAGCAATGCATTCCGCTCGACGACACCCACGCAAAATCCTGCCAAATCGTAGTCCCCCGGAGCGTAAAGGTCCGGCATGATGGCAGTTTCGCCACCGAGCAGTGAGCAGTTCGCCATCAAGCAACCATCAGAGATGCCTCGAACAATTTGTTCAAGACGATCAGGATCATCGTGGGACATCGCAACGTAGTCAAGAAAAAACAGTGGCTCAGCTCCGCAGCAGATGGCATCATTCACACTCATTGCCACCAAATCGATTCCCACGGTGTTATGCTTATCCGTTTGATGGGCCACTTTGAGCTTGGTGCCAACTCCATCGGTGCATGAGACAAGGATGGGGTCTTTGTAGTTGCGAGCAAAAAGTTGGTTTGAAAAATCAAGTTGGAATAGCCCGGCAAATCCTCCATCAACGCCAATTACCCGGGGGGTAAAGGTACGGTGCAAGTGGTGGGGCAGCTTGGCCATCGACTTGCGGTAAAGATCCAGGTCGACGCCGGCATCCTTGTAAGTTGACTTGGCCATGCCGCGAATTCCATCAGAATGGAGAGAGATGGGAGAGAGCAATTCTAAAGGAAACCGATGCGTCAGAAAAGCGGCGGGCGGAGAGGCAGTCGAATACGCACTGCCACTCTCGAATCGGATCGCCTAGAATGTCAGGGCGGTTCGAAGGGTGCCTCATGAGGGTAGAAGGGCGCTCAGGAGAGCCCTGCGGCGATCGGAAAACTTTGATGAATGTGGAAAATACAACTAAAAGCATAGCGGCATTTGATCGTGCACTCCATTTGATGCCGGGTGGGGTAAACAGTCCCGCGAGAGCGTTTGGGGCAGTTGGAGGTACGCCCCGGTTTATCCAACGTGCTGGGGGGGCTTACCTGTATGACTTGGATGGCAATCGATACATTGACTACATCGGTTCCTGGGGACCAATGATTTTGGGGCATGCGCAGGCCGAGATCGTCGCGGCTGTGGAAGCGGCGGCTCGGCTGGGGACCAGCTTTGGTGCACCAACCGAGGCGGAAAGTGATTTGGCGGAGTTGATCATTTCCGCAGTGGCCTCCATTGAGAAAGTTCGCCTGGTCAATTCTGGGACCGAAGCGACGATGAGTGCGATCCGTTTGGCGAGAGGATATACGGGACGCTCTCGAGTTGTCAAGTTTGCTGGCAATTACCATGGGCATGTGGACAGCCTTCTTGTGGCGGCTGGTAGCAGTGCGGCAACGTTGTCGGTTCCCAATTCACCGGGTGTTACCCCTGGCGCGGCTGCCGACACCATTGTTCTTGCCTACAACGATGTGGCGGGAGTTGAGGAGGTGTTTGCAGCCCAGGCCGAGCATATTGCGGCAGTAATTCTTGAGCCGGTGGTGGGTAATATGGGTTGCGTCATCCCCACCGAGCCGTTTCTCAGGGTTCTTCGAGAGCAAACCGATCGTCATGGCGCCCTCTTGATCTACGACGAAGTGATGACTGGTTTCCGTGTGGCCTACGGTGGCGCTCAATCGCTGCAAGGGATCACACCCGATTTAACGACATTGGGCAAGATTGTTGGTGGTGGTCTTCCGGTGGGCGCTTATGGAGGCCGTAGGGAGGTGATGGATCATATCCTGCCAGTGGGAAGTGTTTTTCAGGCAGGGACCCTTAGTGGCAATCCCTTGGCCACGGCGGCGGGCATTGCCACACTCCGGCAATTGGCCGATCCGGCGATGTATGAGCGACTTGAGACGTTGGGTGCTCGGTTGGCGACCGGTTTGAGTGAAGCAGCCGGAAGCATCCCCCATAGTGTGACTCGGGTCGGAAGTATGATGACTCTGTTTTTTAATCCGGAAAAAGTGACCGACTGGTCGGTCGCTGAAAAATGTGATACCGAATGTTTCGCGTCGTTTTTCCAAGCAATGCTCGATCGTGGAATCTATCTGCCATGCAGCCAGTATGAGGCACTTTTTGTTTCAGCGGCGCACACTGAAGAAGATATCGACGAGACGATACAGGCCGCGCAGAAGGCCTTTGTGGTAGAAAACTAGATCATAGAAGCGGCCGCTAAAGCACGCCGCCACCAACATGCTTCATCTTATTTAGTCGTGAGTCGTTGGATTATTGGAGCGTTCCAACTCACGTCGCTCGGTGATTTCAATTGCTTTGAGCAATCCGCGGGCCTTGTTTAATGTTTCCTGGTATTCATTTTCAGGAAGGCTGTCGGCGACAATGCCGGCCCCAGCTTGGACGTAGGCTCGATTGTCCTTGATGACTAGGGTTCGTAGTGCAATACATGTATCCATATTGCCACCGAAGTCGACATAGCCAACGGCTCCCGCATAAGGCCCGCGGCGATGGGGCTCGAGTTCATCAATGATTTCCATAGCGCGGACTTTGGGAGCGCCGGAAACAGTACCTGCTGGCAAGCAGGCTCGCAGGGCATCAAAAGCGGTTTTTCCTTCTTTGAGTTTTCCGCTCACATTGGAAGTAATATGCATGACGTGGCTGTACCGCTCGATGGTCATCGTGTCGCTGAGCTCGACCGAACGGTACTGAGCAATGCGTCCCACATCGTTTCGCCCAAGATCCACAAGCATGATGTGTTCTGCCCGCTCCTTGGGGTCGGCGAGAAGATCATCCGCCAGTTGTTGGTCTTCCTCTTCTGTAGCCCCACGAGGCCGTGTGCCTGCTAGTGGTCGAACAGTAACGGTTCCCCCCTCGACGCGGACCATCACTTCCGGCGAACTTCCTACCAAGACAACATTGGAAGATCGCAGATAAAACATAAAGGGGCTGGGATTGACGACTCGCAGCGTGCGATAAATTTCAAAGGGATGTGCGGTGATGGGCAGGTCGAGTCGCTGGCTGACGACGACCTGAAAAATATCACCCGCCCGAATGTAATCTACACATTGTCGAACGGCATCTTCAAAATCATTGCGACGAAAATTCGAGTGATACGAAATTGCGACTTCGCCGCCAGTGTCAATATCGGCCACTGGAAGAGGCAATTTTTCTGCAGACAATTGTTCTGCCAGTGCATCGACCCGTTGGCACGCATCATTATAAGCTGCTTCCAAATTTCCTTGCGTGACGTGTGCCATCGCAACCACAACAATCGTTTTCGTTATGTGATCGAAAACCACCATATGGTCATAAAATGAAAAAGAAAGATCTGGCAGTTGGCGATCGTCTTCTGGAGCATTTAATAAATGTTCGCTATACCGGACAACGTCATAACCAGCATATCCCACAGCACCGCTGGTAAACGGTGGCAGGTCTTCAAAGCTTGCCGCTCGTACGCCATGTACAAGTCGCTCGAGTTCCGCAAGCGGATCATCCGATTGAAACTGCTCACTTCCTTCCGAGGTGGTGATTGTTACTTGGTCATGAAACGCTTCAAGCGTCTTGTAGGGTGCCACCGCTAAAAAACTATAGCGACCGACACGTTCTCCGCCGATAACGCTCTCGAAGAGACAGGAACAACCACCGGTATCTATTTTATGGAAAGCGCTAACTGGTGTGAGCGAGTCGCTTACCAAACGACGGTACACAGGTACCAGATCGACACCCTCTGCTGCACTGGAGAACGTTTTGAATTCGGGCAAGTACGCCATGATCTTATTTGTTTATTACCGACAGTGGATTGGTGATTTGCCAGCGTTCCGATATATCGGTGTTGCGGCATTCCAGCAATTAAAAAAGTTTAACGGATTCTCGGCAAGTTAGGATCTGTCTGTCGAGAGAATGATGATCCTAATCGTAAAAGACGGGTGAGAACATCCGAAATATGCTAGCGACTCAATTGTCCCTGGGCGAAAACAGTCGGTCTCTTGTCGATATTGACACCCCTCGAGCGGGTGCTAGAATCCTGTTGCCAAGTCGGTGTTGGCCAGTAGGTTACAGTGTTTGGTCCTTTATGTCGCGGTCGATCCATCGCTCGGTGTCCAGACGGTTGTTTCCACGGTTACTATCTATAATGATTTAGATGGTGGCCGTGCTTATTGCTCGCCACAGATTGCCGATCGTTTTTTGGACCTATCGTTTTTGGGACGTATAGTGATCTGCACGCTTGCGGTCTGGTCGCTATACACTGGAACACCTTTGATTATTGCTGAAGATTATGAAGTGCCAAGAGTGCGAAAAGGTGGCAACCTTTCATATTACTGAGTTGGCGGATGGCAAGCCCCACGAGTTGCACCTTTGCAAAGATCATGCCCACGCATATTTACAGCATGAGGAAGAAACCCCCGCGCCATCACCAAATTTGGCGGGTGTTCTTGCCAACCAATTGGCGGTGGGACAAACCGCTGAAGATCTGTCCCGACTGGACCAGCAGTCCTGTCCAGTTTGTGGCATCACCTTTTACGAGTTTCGCAGCCAAGGCCGCTTTGGCTGTCCCCACGACTACACCTGTTTCGCTTCCGAACTTGAGCAATTGTTATTGAATATCCATGGTGCAACCGATCATATCGGCAAGTGTCCCAAGCGATCGGCAGGTGTGAGTGCACGACAAACGGAAATGATCCGACTCAGGCGGGAAATGAAGGATGCGGTATCCCAGGAACAATACGAGAGAGCTTCTGAGTTGCGAGATGAAATTCGCAATATCGAGAACGAAGCGACTGGAGAGTAGTTTAGGTGAATCTTGATGAACTGGCTGGCAAGAGTGGTGAGTGGCTTAAGGGCGTTGGCCCGGACTCAGATATCGTTGTTAGTAGTCGTATTCGCTTAGCCCGCAACTTGGCCGATTATCCGTTTGTCGGTAAGGCAACGGAACTCGATCGGGCTGAAATTGAGAAATCCTTGCGTAAGAATGTTCTCGATACGAATCAACAAGCGGGTCTCTCGTATCTTGATGTGAACGAATTAGATAGTCTTGGTCGGCAATTTCTCGTGGAGCGGCAATTAATTAGTCGGGAACATGCAGATAGTGAAGGAGCCCGCGGAGTTGCTATCGATACTGGCGAGCGCATGAGCCTGATGATTAACGAGGAAGATCATCTTCGCATTCAGGTGATGCATAGCGGCTTTGATCTTGATGCTGCTTGGGAGCGAATCAACAGTATTGATGATCGTCTGGAAGAAAAAGTTTCGTATGCCTTTGATGCACGACTCGGTTATCTGACGGCCTGTCCGACAAATGTGGGCACAGGGATTCGGGTGAGTGTAATGTTGCATCTCCCGGCCCTGGTCATTACTGGGCAGATTGAGAAGGTTTTCCGCAGTCTGCATAAGATTAGCTTAGCAGTCCGAGGACTGTATGGTGAAGGCTCACAGGCGATGGGGGATTTTTACCAGATAAGCAACCAGATTACGCTTGGAAAAAGTGAGGAAGAGTTGATTAAGCAGGTTGCGGACGTCGTGCCGGTTCTCATTGATTATGAACGCCGAGCACGTGAATTTCTGCAGCGAGAAAGCCATGAAAATTTACACGACCGGGTGAGTCGGGCTTACGGAATTCTTTCCACGGCCCAGACAATCAGTAGCGAAGAGACGATGCATTTGCTCTCCAGCATCCGGATGGGTGTCGAACTGAGATTACTCCCGGAGTTGGCAATGGGACAGGTGAATGAGTTGTTTATTCAAACACAGCCAGCCCATCTGCAGAAGATCAGCGGCAAAGTGTTGGATACGGCTGACCGTAATATTGCACGGGCGACTTTTCTGCGGCGGCACCTTGGTTGCGACGACTCTCGGGGACAACACGAATCAAATTGACGTCTTTTGTCACCAGGAGATGCCGTCACCAGGAGATGCCGTCACCAGGAGAAAAGAGCCGCTCAGCTGCTCGCCTTCAACGCCTTGAGCTTGGATGACATCCGTGATTTGAGACGCGCGGCCTTGTTTGGGTGGACTATCTTTTTAGATGCCACTAGATCAAGTTGTCTGGCAACATTGCGAAATGCCGACTCACCGGACTCTACTTCCCCAGCGTCCACTGCGATATTCACCTTGCGTAAATTGCCTCGCATTGAGGTCTTAATGGCTTTATTGCGTTGCCGGCGTTTTTTGTTTTGTCGCAGACGTTTTTCCGCACTTTTGTTGTTGGGCATGATTGATTCAATCTGAAGTTTGTTTTGCCTGCAAAACGATAGTTAGTTGCAGTTGGAGAGTGGTGTAACACTCCAACAGGGAACGCTCATTTATGACCTTTTCGGATAGTTCTGTCCAGTCGCCCCACCACGGAATTATGGAGTCATGCACCAGAGAGCGGATCAAATTCCGGAAAAATCGAAACGGAGAGAGAACCCCGAGAAAGCTTTTCGTCAAAATGCAACGGCGTAGAATGCGATCTTGTGGGCCGCATACCGCTTCCCCCTCTTCGGGATCGTTGGCTATTCCCCTGAGGACTCGTCCCGAGCCGTTTTTTTCGAGACCTGATTGAGCATTTCGGCAACATCCCGGAAGCCGAAGTCGATGCCCGCAAGTTGCGAAAAATACTTTTCTGCGTTTAGATACTCCTGCAACTTTTCGCTCAGCCAGCCAGCGCGGTAAAGTGCCAACTTTTTCACCTCTCCATCAGATGCAGTACACTTTTTGATGGATTCCTCATAAGCAGTCATCGCTAATCGGTATTGTTTGATTTGCTGGAAGCATTCGCCAGTTTCTAAGCTGGCTGAGGCGGCTCGGTCGACATCATTACGGGCCTGTTGGAATTCTTTAATTGCCTGCTCATAATTACCGGCCCTCTTAAGGCGAATTCCTAAATCAAATTTTATTTTTGTGTTGCTGGGATAGCGGTCGGAACGCGCTGCATACACGGCCAATTCGCGTTTATTGAGTTCGTCCTTCATTCGTTTGTATAAGTCGATGTCCTCAGCCCGTTTTGTTGAGACCGCACGTTTTTTTGCCCGCAGAATCTCCAGTCGGGTGCGATACAATTGAATGTCTTCCAACTCTTCGGTAGCCCGAATAGCCCCGCTTGCATCCACACCATCACCCATCACTTGTTCAGCGGCCTCAAAATCCTCCAGTTTGAAAAAGTAATTGGATAAATTAATGTAATTGGTTACCTCTTCTGGATGCCGCCGGATTTCACGACGCAACCTCTGCTCCTCAGTTAATTCCATGGCCCCGCCGGTCAACTTATTTTTGGCTTGTTTCTCGACGCTTACATCCAAAGATGATTCCGCCTGTTCATAGCCACCTTTATGAATGGTTTTGTTGACGGTGAGTTGATTGATTTCCCGGGCCAGATCCTGATCATTCGGGTTTTGTGCCAAAATGCGTTCCAAGCAGGAAAGCGCCTCATCAAACTGAGCAATATTGGCAAACCCATCGGCAGCCACGCGATTGAGCGCCATATCTTTGGGATTTCCCTCGATCGCCATCTTCAAATATTCGATTTGACAATCCGCTATTTCCAGTTCCGAACAGGCCTTGGCCATATCGGTGAGAGTGGAACTATCCCAAGGGTTGTGATGCAGATATTCCAGACCCGACTTGATGACACCAGCCCAGTCCTTTTTGCGCTGAGCCTTTTTTATTCCCGCTTTCGCTTTTGCACCTCTAATGCCTGAAAGCTTACCGCCCTTTTTGTTATTGTTGTATTTTTTCTTCAGATTAGTCAGAAGATTCTGCGTGTAAATTAGATTGCCAGGATCACCGCCGACACACTGACGAAACATCTGGTCGGCGTAATCAAACTCGCCTTTTGCCGAGAGCATACTTCCGTGTTCGAAGCATTTTTGCAGTCGCTTACGCTGGACCGGAGAGACTGGTTTTAGCACCAGTGCATTGTCCTTTTCGGATGCCTCCGGCCCTGTTTCGCCATTCTTTTTCTCGGCGTTATCTTTTTCAGCCATTGCTTGGCCCTGGGAGGCATTTCGAGGTATATCCGATATTTAAAGGGGCGGTCTGATAATTGCGCCCGGAAACTTTATAATTCTAGCAGGATCATAGCTCAAAACAACAACATCGGGAGTGTGCCGAAAAGGTGTCAGAGAATAACACGGGTGTTGGTTGCGTTTATCTTGTGGGTGCAGGTCCCGGAGATCCGGGCCTCATCACAATGCGCGGTGGTGAATTGCTCAGCTGTGCGGACGTTGTGCTTTATGACTTTCTTGTCAATCCGCTGATTCTTCAATTTGTTCGTGAAGATACGGACACAATCTGTTTGGGTCGTCACGGAAAGGGCCGATTATTATCTCAAGAAGAAATCAATCAAAAAATGATTGATCTCGCTGTAGCCGGAAAAATAGTTGTACGCCTTAAAGGGGGGGATCCGGCGGTTTTTGCTCGCGTTGCGGAGGAAACGGATGCACTCGATACAGCGGGTGTGCCCTGGGAAATTGTACCCGGCATCACAGCCTCGTTTGCCGCCCCCAGTTACGCTGGTATTTCTGTCACAAACCGCGACCATGCCTCAGCGGTGGCGATGGTGACCGGACAGGAAAAAGACAGCGGTGAGGACTCAAAATTGGACTACGCTGCGTTGGCAGCTTTTCCAGGCACCCTGATTTTCTATATGGGTGTTACTACCGCACCCCAATGGACACAAAAACTGATGGAAGCAGGTCGTGATCGAAAAGTAATGGCAACAATTGTCCATCGTTGTTCCTGGAATGATCAACAAGTTATCTCTTGTCGGCTTGAATCGGTTGCGGAAGAATTGGCCAGTCGGCAGATGCGACCACCTGCCGTGATTGTTATTGGTAATACTTCTGTTGCGGCTCCAGCGGTATCGTGGTTTGAACGAAAACCGTTGATTGGTCAGACAGTTCTAATCACCCGTCCTCACCACCAATCCTATGAGATGTGTCGATCCCTTACCGAACTTGGTGCTGGCTGCCTTGTACAGCCTGCCATCGAGATCGTGCCACCGCGGGACTGGGCTCCTGTCGATGCGGCACTTGAGTCTCTTGAGGAGTATGATTGGTTGGTCTTTTCGAGTGCCAATGGTGTCCGGGCTCTTTTGGACCGGCTTTGTCTTTCGCATGGAGACCTGCGGAGGCTTGGGAAAATCCGTCTGGCAGCAATCGGACCGAGTACAGCCGAAGCCCTTTCAAAATACCACCTTTCAGCCGATATCATACCCACAGAGTACCGTGCAGAAGCATTGGCCGAAAAACTTGCACGCAAAGCAAAAGGTCAGCGATTTCTCATCGCAAGGGCGAGTCGGGGGCGGGAAATATTGGCAGAGCAATTGTCTGCTGCTGGCGGAAAGATCAATCAAATTGTTCTCTACGAGAGTCGTGATGTTCTTACGCCGGATCCGACCGTGGCGTCAGCAGTTGCCGAGGACCAAATCGACTGGATGACGGTAACGAGTTCGTCGATTGCCCGTTCATTGGTGAGTCTGTTTGGCGAGGAATTACGCAAGGTCCGCCTCGCGAGCATTAGTCCGGTCACTTCCAAAGTGTTGGAAGAATGTGGTTACAATCCGGCCGTTGAGGCCGAGGATTACACCACGGCTGGATTGACGGCTGCGATTAGAGCATCGGTGACGGAGCGCTGAGAGACTGCCATTGCGCAGCCTCTATCTATTAAGCTTGCGGCCCAGTTCCATTGAGAGTGCTAAAACCGGGAGAGTTTCTTACTGTCGCAACTCGATGTTTCTCGATTGTCCTTTGTGGAGCAGGCGAAGCGAGCCGATGTGTGGCTTTTTTTGTGAGGTGGTGATGATACTTTTCTTCCAGGGAACGGCATAGGCTGCAAAATTCCCACTCGCAGAGTCCACGACATAGGCGACCGCTTGGGAGGGTTTTTCTGTTCCCGATTTCAATTTGTAATCCACCAATCCTGTCAGTAGCAGCAGGCGGGCCCCCTTTTCTTTTTGCATGCCAAGGTCTTCCAGGACCTTGTTGTATCGGTATACCATGGTGAATGCCAGTTTATAGGGATTTAAAATATAGCAGGAGAGTTGGCCCGTTAGCGGGTCGAGCAAAAACAATCCCTCAACGTTCTCATCGATGGATCCGGTCGCTGCACTGAAGGAATCATTCCTGGCAGTTGCGGTAGCCTGGACGCCGATAAAGTGGGTGCTATTCCCAACAGAGCTTCCATCGCGGAGAGACATGGAAAACCAAAAAGAAAATCCGGCTATAGCCACACCTGTGCAAAGGCCTGTAAAAAACAAACAGTTGCGAAGGTTCGGGTGAATCATACTCCACCTTCCTTTATATTGTTTTGAGTAGACGCTGTTCCTACACGAATTGTAGCGGTTAATGCCAAAGGGTCCACTCTCCATGTATCAGAGCCCAGATAACAATGTGGCCATTGAAAAATTGATTTTCCCGACTTAATTACATTGTTCTCTGAAACAGTTCGAGAAGATGGTCGAAAACTCAGACCGTCCTATTTTTAGGCGTTGCAAATAGAAAGTGGCTCGATTTAGACCACATCTTTTTTGGCGGACCATCCTAGGTATATCAGGATCAGTGCCACAAGGATAAAGCCAATATCAAGCGTTGGGCTTGGTCGTCCAAAGGGAAATTGAAGGGCCAAATCAAATCCAAATACAAGGAGGCAGATTGCTCCAAAAATTATTCCGGAGAAACAGATCGCCTTCAACATGATCGTTGCCAACTGCGAGGGTGGGGTTTAAGTACGAGTGTGAGGTTCCAAGTATAATCAAAGCCAAATCAAACGTAATACCAGGGTAAAGCAAGTATCTGCATCGCCATCAGAATGACCAGAATTTCCCTAAGTCTCCGTTCTCAGGATAGATACCCACATGCAACGCGATGACAGATCCCGCCAGATTTAGTGCAATGTGGCAGGATCAATCCGTAGGCGACGGTCGTTTGCAGCGGCCTGGCCGACCGGTTGGCAATCTCAAGGGTATTGATTCGGCGCCAAAATGGCGTGGTATTTTCATGGAACCTCATTGTTTCTTCCCGGTTGTCTTTACCAAGTTTCAGGACGGTTTGGGTTTTGTGTCCTGTATCTCAGTACAGACAGAGGAGGTTTGTACGGTTGGTTGAAGACATATGCCATTACCGATAGATTAAACAGACTATGCCACAATCCGATATGCACATAGCTGTTTACACGGGATCATTCGACCCTATTACCTTGGGGCACCTGAATGTGATCGAGCGTTGCAGCCGTCTGGTGGGTCGGCTCGTGATTGGTATTGGAGTCAATATTGACAAACAGTCCCTGTTCACCGTTGACGAGCGGATGGAACTCGTTCGTCAGTCCACGGCGAATCTGAAAAATATTGAAATCCGTTCCTTTGATGGTCTGGCAGTCGATTTTGTAAGCGACTGCCAATCGCGGGTTATGGTGCGTGGAGTTCGGTCGCTCTCCGATATGGAGGCGGAGTTCACGATGTCGCTCGCCAATCACAAGTTGGCTCCCGATATTGAGACAGTGTTTCTGATGGCTGGTGAGGAATACTCACATATTTCCAGTTCTTTGATCAAGCAAATTGCGAGTCTGGCGGGTGAAGACGAACTTCGCCGGTTTGTACCCGACATGGTGGCCACGGCACTTCGTGAGCGACTTAGGGAACAGGATGAGTCGTAGTTCCAAGATCAGCGCGGTAAGGGTCGATGGGAGATCATTACGGAATATGGAGCGTTCTTCCGCCGTTGTTGGCTATTCTTTTGGCAATGTTAACCCGGCGGGTTATTCCCTCGTTGCTGATGGGGGTCTTTGCGGCAGCATTGGTGCTCACCGACGGAAACCCATTTGCTGCCGTAGTGCGGTGTATTACCACCGATCTTGTCTCGTCGCTCTGTAGCTCCGATCATTTGCGAGTCTTTGCCTTTACCCTGTTGATGGGTGCGATGGTTGGCATCATCCATCATAGTGGTGGGATGCGCGGTCTGGTTGATCTGCTTCGTCCGTTTGCCACGAATCGGCGCCGAGGACAGGCTATTACATGGTTGATGGGGCTGATTATCTTTTTTGACGACTACGCCAATACATTGTTACTCGGAACGACTTTTCGTCCGGTGACCGATCGCTTAAAAATCTCGCGAGAAAAATTGGCCTACATTGTCGATTCCACAGCGGCCCCAGTGGCGGGTATTGCAATCGTATCAACTTGGGTGGCCGGAGAAGTGGATTTTATTAGTACCGGTCTCGCCGGTATTGACATCCCGACCAACCAAGGCCTCGGCTTTTCTATTTTTATTGAAACCATTGTGTACCGGTTTTATCCACTTCTAGCACTAATGTTGGTGGGAATGGTCGCTTGTACGGGTCGAGATTTTGGTCCCATGCGAAAGGCTGAGAAGCAGGCAGCCGACAACTTTATAGAAAATGAAATGGATCATTGTAAAACGTCTGCTCGAAGAGAATTGGCTTCAGGCGGTCGTGTTCATCTGGCATTGGTTCCCATCGTGGTTCTCACCATCGTACTTGTTGCATCTTTAGTTCTAACCGGATTGCCAGATGGGTCTGGGGGAACAAGTCTGTGGCAAATCATTGGTAGTGCGGATGCCTACAGTGCCCTCGTATGGGCCTCGCTGGCGGGCTGTCTGACGGCCATGTTGTTAACTGGGCTGGAACAACGAGGATCATTAGCGGGCATTTTTCAAGCCGCCGTGCGAGGAGCTTGGCAGATGTTTCCGGCGTTGGTGGTGTTGTGGTTGGCCTGGACGCTGGCCGAACTTTCTGCCTCGAGCGAGTCCACCGACCCGGCTGGTCGACTCGGTACGGCAGTCTATCTTGCAGGCCTGTTGGGAGACGCGGTTTCACCGGAATGGATGCCCACACTTGTATTTCTGCTTTCCGCAGTTGTGTCCTATTGCACGGGGACCAGTTGGGGCACGATGAGCCTTCTCACGCCATTGGTAATCCGGGTGACGTGGCAATTGATCGACCCTAGCGGCGAGGAGATGGTCCACAACCCGATCTTTATTGCTTCGATCGGAGCTGTTTTGGCAGGATCCATTTTTGGGGATCATTGTTCGCCTATTTCAGACACCACGATCCTCTCGAGTCGTGCCAGTGGTTGTAATCATATGGCGCACGTTTGGACTCAAATGCCCTATGCGCTGGTTGTGGGGGCTGTCTCGATCCTTGCCGGTACCATTCCGGTCGGTTTTGGTATTTCTGTCTGGATCTGTTTGCCCGCTTCGGCACTGTTATTATTCAGTTTTCTTTGGTGTCTCGGCCGTCGGACTGAAGAAGATTCTCCAGTGGTGTGAAAGACATCGACCGATTGATGGCACGGCTAGCATGGTCAAAGTGACGAATGTTTGCTTTGGTCCAGAGGGTCGATCAAAAAAAGAGCACCAGTCTGCGCCGCCGCTAGCAAGGACATCAGCCAATCCGAATGACCGGAGCGATCAACTGTGCGATTCAAGCTGTAGAAAGATCGCCAAAATTGCCGAAGAAAACGTTGGGTGTGCTAGCGGCGGCGGTCCATTGAACGATTGCTTGGCGGATCATACACGGGTACTCGAAGTGTTGTTTTTTTTCGCGCTGTTCGAGGATGAAGACGAGTATCTGTGTGGTCCTTTGCCGCATCGATGAGCAAGGAAGCAAGTGGATGAAATACGCCAATCCCGGCATCAGTGATCTTTACCGGGGCAATGCAATTGCAATATCCCTGGCTATGGCCCTGCTACTAACCACACGTGCCACTGCCGAGATGCCCCTCCCATCATCTCCCGAGGTTGCGATTTCAACCTCGGTGCAGCAACTTGAGATGAGAGTCAATACGAGTCGCATGCTGACGCTCGAACATGTTTTTCCGAGAGCCCAGGTAACCAATCCTGACGTACTTCAAATCCAGCCGATTTCCCCAAACCAGTTACAGGTTGTTGCAAAAAATCCTGGTTCTACGCAAATCAATCTCCATGATTCACAGAACCGGATTCATGCGATTGACGTTTCTGTAACCGCAGATATTGGGGAGTTGGATCGTCTTTTAAAATCGCAGTTCCCAGGCGCAGTACTGGAGATCATTCCACTTGCCAATAGCGTGGTCGTGGGGGGCTATGTGAATCGGGCCGATGATGTGGACCGCATCATTCAAATTGCAGAGAATTTTTGTCCGAGAGTCATCAATAACATTACCGTAGGCGGTGCCCAGCAGGTTCTGTTGCATGTTCGCGTTATGGAAGTGTCTCGCACTAAGCTACGAGAACACGGCATTGATCTTCGTTGTGGGATTGTGAAGCAAGATAAAAGATTTCTTGGTTTTCTTTCTGCTTTGCAAAAAAATCAGCTAGTCAAAGTCCTTGCTGAGCCAACCCTTGTTACGCTCAGTGGTCGCTCTGCAAGTTTTCGTGCCGGGGGAGAGTTTCCTGTGGTCGTTCCCGGCGCTTTGGGCACCAATTCTGTTGAATATAAAACCTACGGTACCGAAGTCGATTTTGTACCGAACGTATTAGCGAATGGGCGTATTCGATTGGAAGTCCGTCCCAAGGTGAGTGAACTGGATCTGGCACAGACGACGAAAGTTAACAAAAACACAATGCCCAGCCTCAAAGTGCGGCAGGTGGATACGGGTGTCGAAATGCAATCCGGCCAAACTTTGGCATTGGCCGGTTTAATCCAAAATCGCGTTGAAGCGGAAAACCGCGCAATGCCAATGTTGGGTAAGATTCCCTACCTTGGGGCGCCTTTTCGTCATGTGGCTGAAACAAATAATGAAATTGAATTGTTGATTATGGTAACACCTGAAATTGTCGAGCCACTGATGCCACAACAAGTGCCGCCTCTCGGCCCAGGCATGAACTCAGCAAGTCCCAGAGGTACCGCATTATATCTCAGGGGAGAGATCGAAATTCCAAGCCATTGCTCGTTGCCAACGGGTTATGCGATGCCAAACGGAGAGTACGAGTCTTTTGTTCCCGGGGTCTATGAGGAGATCCTACCCGGGGAACTTCCCAAGCCAGCGGCAACAACGGAGCCAGACTCTTCGGCAGAGTTTCTGCCTCATGCTCAACAGTCACCGTTTTCGATGCCGGTGCGCTATGACGGGCCTGGACCTTCAACCTCTCTGACACCTCGCGGCCGTCGTGTAACTCGAATTCCACCCGTCGTTTCCACATCAGGATTGAAACGACCGCCCGTCTCTACATCGGGTTTCCCGTTTGATGAGAAAGATCTAGAAGTTCCCGGATTGATCGGTCCTTTGGGCTATGATCGCCAGCGGTGAAAATGCAGTGTGGTTGGTAGCTGCCGATGTTAACGGATTCTTATTGTGGTGGCAGTTCATGCGAAAATGGATCTGAAAAATGCAACCCATAAAAAATACTCTTCGAGTAGTTATTGCTGTACCGGAGGAGAAGCCCCGTGGTGCGCTGAAAAAACAGCTGCTCCGCATGGAACATATTGCACTTGAGGCCGAGTATTCAAGCTATGGGTGTTTTGCCGAGGGACTGTTACAGCGAGAACCCGATATCGGAATCGTATTGATTGATGAGGATCCGGATATCGCATTGAAAATGATCCGGCAGATTTTTGCAAAGGCGCCAGATTCCATTCTTTTTGTGGCAAGCAGCTCTTCCGATGGCAATTTGATACTGCAATGTATGCAGGCTGGTGTAAGCGAATTTTTGACAGCTCCCGTTTGTTCTGAGGAACTCCTGCAAGCATTCAATCGCGTTGATGAAAATCAAAGCATTCGGGAGGATGCTCGCCGACATCGTTGTTCCTTGGTAGCCGTTGCAGGAAGTGCCGGTGGGGTTGGAACGACGAGTCTAGCAGTTAATCTTGGTTGTGCATTAGCATCGGTTGCCCCGCATTCAGTCGCACTCATCGACCTGGATCTCAATCTTGGGGATACAGATATCTGCCTTGATACTATTGCCGCGATGACACTAGTTGATCTTGTCGATTCTGTTGATCATTTAGATGAAAAACGCCTTCGCCGATCGCTCGTCCGACACGCCTCAGGGCTTTATGTATTGTCGCGTCCTTTATCGCTTGCAGACCAGAGAGAAATCGATCACGAAAAATTACACCGCCTAATACGTCTTTTAGAAAAAACCTTTTCACACCTCATCTTCGACCTGTCCAAGGGGTATACCGCGATAGATCGAGCAGTCCTTTGCAGGTCAGATCAGATACTCTTGATGACCCATCTTGATCCGTCCGGTTTACATAACGTGATCCGCCTGTTTGCGTTTTTCGATGAAGTGATCGGCTGTGCTGATAAAGTCCGCCTCGTACTCAACCATGTGGACCGGAAAGAAAGTCCGCTGAGCCTCAAAAAGGCAGAGGAGATCATTGGGAGGAGCATTGATTGGGAAATCCCCTGCGACCAGCAAGCCTTGGCAGAAGCTCGTCGCGGCGGCATTCCGCTGATCGAACAGGCACCCCGGGCGGCAATTACAGACGCCATTGTGGGCTTATCTAAGACGTTTACCGTTGCCCCTGCAGTTGCAGCGATTCCAGAATGGCAAAGGTCTGGAAACCCTGTTTCTCAGATGCCATACTGAACCCTGTGGCGTTGCGTGTCTGCCCCTCATGTTGTGGTCGGGCACAATGATTCCGATAGACGGGTCACCGGTAGCACAGGAAGATGGACTGGCTCACTTCTTCTTCTAGAGAAGTCGAAACGTAGCAGTCGCGTTCCAAGACTCCTGCCGATCTTTGGCGTGGACCGAATGACCGTCTCTTGGTTGGGCGCTGGACTGGCCTTTCGCTTTCTGTGGTGTACTTATGAATGATCGGGCGGCAGATAACAATTTTCTGCTTGGCATCTTGGCGGTCGAGATGGAATTTGTTTCGGGCGAGGAATTAGTGAGGGGTGCGAAAGTCTGGAATGAACAGCCAAACAGTTCTCTTGCCGAGACCCTCGAGAGTCTGGGGTTGCTCTCGTCGGCCGATCGCTTATCTCTAGAAAAAGCGGTTGCCGATAGGATCGGGCAGTCTGATGATACTGATGAGAGTGTTTATCCTACTTTGGACCATACGCCATCTGACATGGTCCAGGATGATGGGGCATCGGGACCAAATAGCCTGACTCTGGATCACACACCGTCGGGTGAGAACCTGACAAATCTTACCAATGAAAGCTATTCGCTGTGGGCAGCAAATTCGGAAGCGATTATTGGTGACCCAGATGCTGAAGATGCCATTTATCATCCAGCCACTGACCCACAATCCATAAGGTTTAAAAAGATTCGATTCCATGAGAAAGGAGGTCTTGGAGAAATTCATGTTGCGGTAGATCGAGAGGTGCCTCGGGAAGTTGCACTTAAGGAGATCAAACCGCGCTATGCGAATGTCCAGGCGAGTCGGGAGCGGTTTGCCCAAGAAGCTCGAATTACTGGTGCATTGGAACATCCAGGAGTCGTTCCGGTCTACGGATTGGGGCACTATCCAGACGGACAGTTATACTATGCGATGCGATTTATCGAAGGCGAAACGCTTTCCAAGGCCGTTTCGCGATATCACAAATCAGCAGAGGAGCCGTGTGATCCTGGACAACGACGCCTCGAATTTCGAAGGTTATTGAATCACTTTATCGATGTTTGTCAGGTGATCGATTATGCGCATAACCGAGACATTATCCACCGCGATATCAAGCCAGATAATGTCATGCTTGGGTGTTATGGTGAGACGCTTGTCGTCGATTGGGGGTTGGCAAAAAAGATGGATGAAGAAGAGGTGGAAAGCGAGCCGAAAGGCGAACATCCATCTCCGGTGAAGATTCGAAGTGCAAGTACGACATTGCCCGGTTCCGTTGTTGGGACTCCGGCCTATATGAGTCCAGAACAGGCCCTCGGGTCGGTAGATCAGGTTGGACCGGCGAGCGATATCTACAGCCTAGGCGCGACTCTCTATCGCGTCCTTACCGGTAAATTCCCATTTCAGGGCGATACAGCGTTAGAACAGGTAGCTGCAGGACAATTCAAGCATCCCTGCGAAGTCGCTCCCGATGTACCTCGTGCCCTCGAAGCAATCTGTGTCAAGGCGATGTCTCCGGAACCGGAGGATCGCTATGAGAGTGCTGGGGAGTTGGCGGCAGACATGGAATGCTGGCTTGCCGATGAGCCGGTGTCGGTCTACCGCGAGCCAGTCCTCCAGCGGGCATTTCGATTTGCAAGACACCATAAAGTTCCCGTAAGTGCCTCCGCAGCGCTGCTGCTGACGGCGTTGATCGCAGCGGTGGTCTGGCTTCAGGTCGAGGCATCGAGAGATTCTGAATCGCTGAGCGATGTGCAGAAAAACTTGGGTGCAGGTCAAGAGGCACTTGTGGCCAATGATCTACCGAAAGCATTGAAATTTTTTACGCAAGCTGAGGCGGTTGCGAAAAAGCGAGCTTCTTTGAAAAAGGTGTTTGAGGATGCTGCCATGCAGCGGCAGCATGTCGAGCAAACGATCGGTACACGTGAGGATTTCGATGCAATGCTCGATCAAGTGAACAAAAGTATGGACGAAGTTCGTTTTCGCACAGTGTTTGGTGACATGATTACCGGCAGGAATTTGAGCCGATCGATTTACGATGCGTACCAGCAGGGTGGTTGGGCAGAGCGATTGGAATCCGAAGATCTCGATCATGAAGCGGTAAATCAGTTGCGTGAAAGTATGGCCGAAGCCATTATCCTGCTGGCCCGGGCAGAGGTTGATTCGGCTCCTAAAGACAAACAAGCGGCATCGCTTCGTAATGCAGTTGCAATGTTGGCGGATGCAGAACAATTACGACGCGGTCGACGAGCGATCTACCGTTTGCGGTCCGACTACTACCAGATGCTTGGAGAGACAGATCAGGCCGATTCCGATAGACGGCGTCTGTTGCAAACGGCCTCGGCGACAGCGTTCGATTTTTTTCTTGAAGGTACGGATGCGCGAACGAAAGGGGATATTTTCAAAGCGATCTCGGAGTATGAAAATGCTCTGAAAGAAAATCCAGATCATGTCTGGTCTCATATGATGCTTGCGGTTTGTTGGCTACAACTGCAGCAACCAGTGCGTGCTATTGCCGCCTACGATCAAGTCACTCGTTTGCGACCGCAATTTGCCTTGGCATATGCTGGCAAAGCACTTGCTTTGGCCCGCTTGGGAGATTGGGAGGCCGCGCATGCGGCACTGAATCGTGCTGAAAGCATCGCACCAAACTTAAGCGCGGTGACCAACAATCGGGGTGTTGTTTACTTGACCCGTGCAACCACCGCTGGTGGAGGTGCAAGCGTGCGACAAAAGATGAAATGGCTCGCTCTAGCAAGTGAGCAGTTTCGTCGCAGTCACGAACAGGAACCGGCGGATCCTGGCCCGCTTTCTAACCTGGGCGCAACCTATGCAGAAAGGGCTGCGATTTTTAGGGGATTGGGCGATAAAGATCCAGCTCAAAAAGAGTTGGATCAAGCCATCGGCAGTTTTTCTCAGGCACTCGGACAATACCCTAGTTATCTGGAGGCACTGTTGGGACGAGGGGAGACGCGTATGCGGTTTGGAGAGATGGATGCCGCTTTACAAGATCTTCTAAATGCCCAAAGAGTCGCACCACATGATCCTCGCGTCGAGTATCGCTTGGGTGGCGTTTACGAGAGACTAGCCGAACGTGCATCTAGTGGCGACAACATTGCTTCTGCCCGTGAATATCTTCAACAGGCAGAGCGCAGCTACGGCCGAACTTTGCGGGTGAGGTCTCAAGATCCAAGTGCATTTTTAGGCCGTGGCCGTGTCCGCCACCGGCTATGGCAACTCGCTCAAAGTCATGGAGGTACAAAAAACGATCCCTCCCTCGTCAAACAAGCCATCGCAGATTTTGACGCCGCCGAAGCTTGGGGTGCGGCGACCTTGGGGCCCGATGCACTTGCGGGCCTTTATAGCCGAAGAGCAGATTTGAAAGCGGGAAGTGGTCGTGAGGACGAGGCGATGGTGGACTACCAACTCGCAACGCAGCAGGGAGGTGCTGAGGCGAGTATTCACCTTCGTCTCGGGTGGGCGAGTTTGCTCGACACACTCTCTGCCGAAAAACAGTTTGATCAAGCATTACAAGGCCGCGATCAGCTAAATGTCCTGCAGCAGGCTGAAGCATACAATGGCCGTGGATATGCATCGGCTCTGCTTGGAAAGGATACCAAGGCGTGTACCGATGCCGATGCGGCGGTCAAACTGGCCGGCGACCGCTGGCAGGTTCTCTACAACGCAGCAAGTGTTTATGCCGTGGCGACCGGAATTGCCGAATATGAACAACAGGATTCGGAACGTGCCAATGCCCGTGCAAAACGCACCCTGGATTTGCTTCGTAAAGCAATTGGATTGGGTCTGGATAAAGACATTATTCGCCAGGATCGCGCATTTGTATCATTGAAACACCGTCCGGAATTTCAGAAAATGGTCGAGTGATTGCCGGTTTACTCTCGTTGCCGCAAGAGTGTTTCCGGTTCACTCAGGACGGTTGTACGGATGATGAGAGCTAAAAACCCCCCCGGGTGAGGTGCTGCAACGCCATTTTCTTGGCAAAAATGGCATTTAAAAATACAATTAGATGGATCAGGGTAATCGATGTTTCACCGTAACAATTCAAAACGAACAGGTCGAGGTCGCCGGGCTGCCGGTACGGCTATCGGTCGGCGCCGAGTCGGTTTGCGATTGGAACCTCTTGAGCCGCGACGGCTGTTGACGGGCTACAATTCGGAAGCGGCCAATCTTCTTGTCGACCCTACTGTGGTCCTTGAGACCAATCATGGCGACATTCCACTCGAATTGCTCGCGACACAGGCCCCAGGTACCGTCGACAATTTTCTGAACTATGCAAACGATGGGGACTATGACAATTCCTTTTTCCATCGTTTGATTCCAGGCTTTGTCATTCAGGGTGGTGGCTTTACAACAACGCAGGAATCGTTTTCTAGTACTGCGCAGTTTTCGACGGTTCCAGCAGACCCTCCGATTGCAAATGAGTTTGGTGTTTCCAATACACGGGCAACGGTGGCAATGGCCAAACTTGGATATCCAGATAGTGCAACGAGCCAGTTCTTTGTAAATTTGAGCGACAATAGCAGCAATCTCGACAACCAGAATGGTGGTTTTACAGTCTTTGCAACCGTCACTGATATGTCGACTGTGAATGCCCTTGAGGGGATTCCTACCGAGAGCTACGGGGGAGCATATAGCTCACTTCCTATCGATTCCTCTGGCAACCTGCTGGTCATCCATTCTGTTTCTGGTAATGGCGAGATCCGCGGCACTGTTTTTGATGATTTTGACCAAGATGGTGTACAGGATGGTGGGGAATATGGTATTTCCGATGTCACGGTGTTTGTCGATGCAAATGATAACGGGGTTCTGGATCAGAATGAACTAACGACCACATCGTCCACTGATGGGAGCTATGCATTTGAAGTTCCGAGTGGTGATTACGTGATCCGTCCGCTTCTAACCACAGACATGGGCTTGTCGTTCGGTGAAGGGCGGCTTGAGGTCAATGTGGAAATGGGGCGCTACACCGAGAATGTAGATTTCGGACAAATTCTAGTTCCGGAAAACCCGGAAAACTTGACTGTGATCGACGATGCTGACGAGGGATTCTCACAGTTTGGATTTCAATTTATCCCCGAACCGAGCATGCCCGGCTATCAAGGTGGCTGGTTTCGCAAGCAGGTGGGTACTGGTGATGGTGAAGCTTCCTGGACCTTTACAAATCTCGAACCGGGTCAATATCGGGTAAGCAAGACGTGGCGGGAGCGCGGTGGCATCATTCGCGCAAACGACGCTCCTTTCACAATTAAAAATGGATCAGGGGATCTCCTCTCCGAGGTTGTGCTGAATCAGCGGCGGGTACCAGACGATTTCACATTTGATGGCGCAAATTGGGAAGATCTCGATGTTGTCACCGTTACGGATGGTACCCTAATCGTCACATTATCGGGATCACCGGGCGAGACGGGCCTCGTCATAGCGGATGCTGTCGGTATCGCCCCGGAGCAAATTCTGACACTTGCAGTCGAGACCGATACCGTCGGGGAGGCGGACGGTTTGCTGGCGACTACAGGAACAGTAACCTGTAGCAAGGATATCAGTGAGGATCTTCTGGTACATCTGGTTAGCGATGACCCATCCGCATTGGAGATACCGGCGAGTGTGATCATCCCCGCCGGCTATTCGTCCGTAACCTTCGACATTGGTACGGTGGATAATGGGTTGCTGTTCGATTCCAAAACGGTTTCGATTGCAGCCAGCGCGAATCGCGCAACAGGTGGCACAGCCTCGTTGCAAGTGGTGAACGACGATCTTCCCGTTATCGATATCGACATGATTGTCACTCTCCACAATGATATTGGGGAAGTCCCGGCGACCCCATATTTCCCATTAGATATGATGGTGACGCACAAAGTGGTCGTTGCTAATTCTGGAAATCTCTCACTCGAGAGTGTGTACGTTGTTGATGACAATGAAACTCCGAATGATCCGAGCGATGATACTGATGCCCCTGCGGTTCTGACGGATGATTTCAACACAGGGGATATAGACCAGAACAACAAACTGGATCCTGGGGAGAGTTGGCTCTTTAGTGTGACTCATATAGTGGACCCTGGTGAGCATGTCAGTGGTTTCTCATTAGCGGCTTTCGAGCCTTTGACAGAAATGTCGGTGAGCGAATTTGCCTCGAGCACCTATTTTGGGGTTGCCCCGAATGTGGCGTTGGAAGCATCGAGTACTGGGTAT
>JABABY010000019.1 GCA_014237955.1 Planctomycetota bacterium | reverse complement strand
CAACTGCATCGATCCGGTATCGCGGCGGTAGACGCCGGTGAGCACCTTGATCAGCGTGCTTTTACCCGCCCCATTCTCACCAAGCAGCGCATGAACCTCGCCAGCTTGCAGGATGAAATCGACCCCGTCGAGCGCCAGCACACCGGGAAATCGTTTAGTAATGCCGCGCAGCTCAAGGAGCGGGCTATTTGTACTCGTGGCCCGATTGGTCATTAATACTGCCGACTGTCGATCACGTCCTTAGCGGTGGATTGATCGAAGAGCTTGTCCTGAACAACGGTATTCTTCGGTAACTTTTGGCCGGCCACGGCGCGTTCGACCGCATCGAACGCTGCCGGCCCGAGCAGTGGATTACACTCCACCGTGCAGTTGAGCTTACCTTCGACCATGCTTTCGAACGCCGGCTTCACGCCATCGATAGAAACGACAAAAATGTCGACTCCCGGTTTCTTGCCGGCTTCTTCAATGGCCTGGATTGCGCCAAGTGCCATGTCATCGTTGTGTGCGTAGACGGCATCAATTTCACCGCCACTTTTGAGAAATGCTTCCATCACCTCTTTGCCTTTGGCGCGGGTGAATTCCCCGGTCTGGCTTTTGGTAATTTTCATCTCGGGGTGTTTTGCAATGGCCTGTTCAAATCCTTTTTTGCGGTCAATGGCAGGTGCCGCGCCAGGGGTGCCTTGCAGTTCGACGATGTTTGCCTTTCCGCCGGTTTTCGCTGCCAGCCAGTCACCGGCCATGCGGCCTTCGGCAACAAAATCAGAAGCGATGAGTGTTGTGTAGAGGTCGTCGTTCGTTACCTTTACACCACGGTCCACAAGGATCACCGGAATCCCACGTTGATGTGCCTTTTTCAAAACGGGTTCCCAGCCCGTCTCGACCACCGGCGCTAGGATGATCGCATCCACATTTTGTGCGATGAAGGCTCCGAGTGCCTTGATCTGGTTTTCCTGCTTCTGTTGGGCATCGGAGAATTTTAGATCAACGCCCCGCTTCTCAGCTTCGCTACGGATCGATTTGGTTTCGGCCGTTCGCCAACCCGACTCGGCTCCAATCTGACTAAATCCGACAGTCAACTGTTGGGCGTTCTTTTTCGGCTCGCTGCTATTTTTTGTGCAACTGCCAAGCGAAATCACAATAAGTGCGAATGTAGCGGTAAGACATACAATGCGTGTCATAAAATTCCCCTTCGTCTCTTTAAAACCGGTCCACCCCACCCTGGGATGCCAATGTAAATTGTAGCCCTCCGACCGAATAAGATGAAGCAGCCCCGTCCGGTCCATTATGCGATGAAGGTCCGCAGGTGTGCCAAGCGACTGTTGACAATATTGGCTCAGCGGTCATGCTATTGCGACTCCAATGCTATGCAGGTTCCAAAGCGTTCTCGCTCTTTGGCCGAGCAAAAAATCCGCATAAAGACCACCGGAAATGTGAGCAAAATATGGCCACCTTCAGTACGCTGCTGTTTGTTGCCTTTGGTGGCGGTGTAGGTGCTGTGAGCCGCTATGCCATCCAGGAGCTCTTCACCGCCGGGACGCGACTGCCAGGCTGGGTGGCTATTTTTGTCGCAAACATGATTGGCTGTTTCATTATCGGTTTTGGACAGATCTGGCTGGCAGCTGAGATGACCGATGCAACAATTGCAGGCACTGCCGTAGCACATTTGATTTCGGAGCAAAATATCCATCACGGCATGTCTGCTCTGCTAGTCGGATTTTGTGGCGGCTTGACGACCTTCAGTACTTTTTCTCTGGACAACGTCTTTCTGAGTCACGGCAAGTTCGGTCAGCTGACAATGAATATTTTTGGTTCGGTCTTAATAGGCATGGTGATGGCAGCACTTGGAATGTCTTTGGCACATCAGTGGATGTCGACCTGAAAACAGGAGTCGCAAACCGCGTGACACGATTGTTTATCAGCAGTGTATGCGTCGGTTTTGGCGGTGGGCTGGGGGCCCTGGCGCGTTATGCTTCGATGCAGGCACTCCAGCTTGCGGGTCTGCAAGAATACATAGCACTGATCGTAGTCAACGTCTGTGGTTGTTTTCTTATCGGTATT
Source organism: Planctomycetota bacterium (assembly GCA_014237955.1). Lineage (GTDB taxonomy): Bacteria > Planctomycetota > Planctomycetia > Pirellulales > UBA7805 > UBA7805. Next base: position 14,788 of record JABABY010000019.1, on the reverse strand, counting down.
GCCGTCGTCTGGCTCGAGGGGTCGTTGCGCCGGGATGGTACCAGTCGGATGCGACACTTGCCAGTAAGTCGGACGCTGAACAATCGCAGTTGGTGGCCCGAGGGTGATCCGACGCTCCCTGTTGTGGACCATTTCATTTTTGCACTGAAGTTGCAGGTGCTAGCCGCGGTTGTGATTACAGGATTTTTGGGTACTTACACCACCTTCAGTACCTTCAGCCTGCTTTCAGCACAATTCGTCTCACAGGCTGCGTGGGGCGATTTGATGATCAACCTGATCGGTTCTGTCGGACTGGGATATGTGGCGGTCTGGGCAGGATTTTTTCTCGGCCGCATCTTTGTGCTCCGCTGAGCAGCGTTTTGTCAGCCAAGCCGCAGCCTCAATTAGGGCTGCTTGGCGCAGTCGCATGTTTGCAGCGAACCGTCCCGTTTAGAAATTCCCGAGCGTGGAAGAAACGCGCGGCCTTCAGCGGACGGCATAGACGGTCGGGTCATCAACAATCCAGGGAGTCGACCAGGTTTTGCCATCGTCGCCACTGAGTACGTTGAAAAAGAAAGTTCGCATTTCGCGGGCCCGGAAACCGTAGGGGTACTGTGAGGCAATGCGATCTTCCGGCGTGAGATCCTCAATTCCCTTGTGCGCGTAGTAGTGGACCATTCCATCGGGAGTGACTGACATTCCAAATGTCCACCAGCCTGTTTCGGTGATTGCCGGTCCTCGGTAGTCGCCACCGCGGCTGGCCCGAATACGAAAAGAGGCCATGTCCTCAGGTTGTTTCTCACCGTTTTTTGGATGAAAGTCGATTAAAAGTCCGGGCCAGTAAGTGTCGGGTTCGTTACTGTGATCGCGCCGGGAACGGGGCTGGGGGTTTGATGGTTCACAAGCCAGTCTGAATGCGAAGGTCGGGCCTTTGCGGCGTTCCCATCTTTCAAATGGTGCCAGATAAACCCGGGTGACGACGCTTGGCATGCGGCCAGCAGCAATCGGTCGCCCCAGTCGGTACATGGTATCTGCGATAAAGTCGTCCTGCTGTACGCGATAGCTCGGAACGCCAGGAATGCCAGTCTGTAGTGAGCGCATCAGAAGCGATCCTTCACTGCCCACCAAGCCGCCCCCGGGTGTGGGTACCCGCCGAATAAAGTCGGGTTGGCCTCGCTTCATTCCCTCGTACCAGCGGCTGTTTGCTGATTTCCCAGAAGGATAATTGTGCCGATCGTTGTTTTCCTTGGTGCTTTTTGGCCAATTGCCGATAAATCGCCACTCAGAGTCTTCAAAATCATCTCCCACGGTTGCGAGTTTTTTTCCTGTTCCGGGGACCAGTTGTGCATCGGCGGATGCGATGAGCAGACAAAAGATAAAACCAGCAAAAATGCTAGCACCCATCTGTCTTGAAAGACTACGAAACGACATCGGCAGATTCCTTATAGCTTCAGAACCATTCGATTAGCGAACATTGAGCTAATCGCGAACCGAATAGGTACTGGAAGTGGTTGGTGGGCAGGGGGCACGGCCACTAATGAACGTGCATGGGAATGTTGTATTCTTCTTGGTATCGGACAGAGGGAACGAGATTGTTCAGCGGATTTGAAAAATGCTAGCTGATCTGGACGTTCGTAGCCAAGCTACAAGTTCTCTTGTTTCGGCTCGAAGATAGCGGTGCTTTCACGATCCTCCGCAAATGAGCGGTACGAAGCGACAGCCGGTAAGCTTTACATTAGAGACGGTGTCATCCATTTCCTTAGAAAATACCTGCAAGGTTTGTACGCTTCGCGGGCCGATTGGGATCACGAGTTTGCCACCCAACGCAAGCTGTTCCAAGAGAGCAGCAGGGCAGTGAGGCGCAGCGGCAGTCACCAAAATGCGATCGAAAGGTGCTGCTGCCGGCCAACCGAGCGAACCGTCTCCCGCGAGAACATGAACATCGTTGCATCCGAGTTGGATCAGTCGTTCTTTGGCGGAACGCGCTAGGTCTGGATGCCGTTCCATACTGAATAATTCTCCCCCTTTGGCAAGAAGATGGGCCAACACGGCCGTTTGATAGCCGCTGCCGGTGCCGACCTCCAAGACCCGTTCACTGCCCGTGAGGCAGAGCGTCTCGCTCATCAGGGCAACCATCAGCGGTTGGCTTATCGTCTGTTCGCAATCGATCTGGAGAGCGGCGTCGGTATAGGCCTGATCGATGTGTCGCTGTTGTACAAACCGTTCACGGGGGACCGAAAGCATGGTCGCAAGCACTTTGTGGTCTTTAATACCACGCGCTTTGAGTTGCTTGGCTACCATCTGCTGGCGGAGCAAAGCAAATTTATCAGAGGGGGACATGATTAAAGAAATTCAACTTACGCGACTCATGGATTGGGCCTCATCAGAAATGGCCGCGGTTGCCGGGTCCTGCCAATCTTCAACATGAAGTTCCACATTCCGTTGGCCTCGAAAAGCATTGATCACAGGGCGGAAGGCAAACGACAGCATTCCTTCTGCATTTGCAAGGTCTTCGGCCCAGTGACCACGGCCGAAAGCAACTCCTCGTAAACGGACACCATGCTGCATTAATTCCATCGAAAGATGACGACCGCCCCCACCGATTGTTTTTGGCGCAGATGCTAATTCGATCTGTGAAGTACAAAACAATGGCCGCCGATTTCCCTGGCCAAAGGGTTGCAATCGTTCAATCTGTTCGACAGCCTGTAGGGTAAGACCGCTGAAGGGAACTTCGGCATTGATCTTAAGGTCTGATTGACCATCCTCTTTTTGGATATGTTCACGAGCATACTGACAAAATTCACTGCGGAATGCATCCAAATTTTTTGGATCTACCTGGAAGCCCGCTGCCGCCGCATGGCCCCCATGGCTGAGCAAATGTTCCCTACAGGCAGACAGGCCATCTGCAATGTTGAATCCGGGAACACTTCGTGCACTGCCAAGGCCCGGTTTGACTCCAGTTTCGTCGAGGGATACCAGCAGAACCGGACAATGAAATTTTTCGACAAGCCGCCCTGCCACAATGCCGATGACACCCGGATGCCAGCTGTGGGCAGACAAAACCAACGCACCCTCCCAGCCGGCATCGAGTGCTTCTGTGGCTTGTTTGTTGGCTGCCAAATACACGCTCCGTTCCAGGCTTTCGCGACTTTTATTCAATTGATGTAGGTAGTCGGCAAGTGAAGCAGCGCGGCTAGCGTCGTCACTGATGAGCAGTTCCACAGCCAGCATAGCCTGCCCGAGTCGACCGGCAGCATTGAGTCGTGGGGCAATCGTAAAACCAATATCTTCGCTAATGAGTTCTTTTTTTGAACTAAGTTTTGTGATCTTCATCAGTTCAGCAAGGCCCGGTACGGGGCGTTGTAAAATGCTCGTAAGACCATGAATCACAAGAGCCCGGTTTTCATCGAGCAGAGGAACCATGTCGGCCACGGTACCGATGGCGGCAAGTCCTACCGCCTGCAGCAAAAAAGTTCTCAGTTGCGGTGTGACGCGTTTACTGCCACTCTTGTTTTGGCAAAGTGCCCATGCGAGCTTGAAGGCCACCCCAGCACCGGCGAGTCCCGCAAAAGGGTAAGGGTGATTGGGCAGTCCCGGATGGATGATCGCTGCCGCGTTGGGTAACGCATCACCCAGTTGATGATGATCGGTAACGATCAGCTGCATGCCAAGTTGTTTTACGGTGTCTGCCTCGGAGACGCTCGCAATACCACAATCGACCGTAATGATTAGTGACACCCCGTCCTTTGAAAACTGTTCAATCGCTTTACACTTGAGCCCGTAGCCATCTTGAAGGCGGTTGGGAATATAGTAGGTCACATTGCCACCCAGTAGCTTCAGGCAGCGGAACAGAATTGCAGTGCCTGTGATGCCATCGGCATCGTAATCACCGTGGATCATAATCTGTTTGTTGGTCGCGATTGCCTCGGAAATTAAATCGATCGCGCGATCAATGTCGGGCAATTCAGAAGGGTCGCGAAGATCTGTCAGCTTCGGGTTGAGAAACGCCTCGGCTGCGTCCGGGGTGTCAATGCCACGTTCGACGAGGAGTTGAGCAACGATGGACGGAAGCTGTGTCGCACGCCGAAGTGAATCGACATGCCCCATGTCATGCGCTGCGATGCGCCATTTTCGTTGCATGGCATCCTGCACTTATTGCTACCTGTAGCCCATCCTATTTCTTTTTCTCTGTATGCACTGTGTGCCGTCGCAGACGAGGGCTGTACTTTTTGAGCTTGAGTTTCTCGCCGCCCGGTTTTCGGCGGATGGTGTAGTTGTAGTCGCCAGTCTCTTCACAGACCAGAAACAGAGTTTCCAACTTTTTCTTGGCCATGGGCTAATAGTCTCGTCCCCCGGCACTAAAGCGCGGGGCAAATATTGAGGTGGGTTGTGAGCCAAACCGCTCGACAGGAAAACAATTATTCTATCGTCTCCCGGTCCCGGAGGACCAGAGCCGAGAGTCATATTTTTAGGGGTAAAATACAAAAAAGATCGATTCTTGGGAAATGGGGCAATTGCCTTTCCGCTCGTGAAGATTTGTCAACGGCAGTGAATTTCTCTAAACTGGAACGGAAGAGAATCCGTCTCCCGGTCCACTTGGCTTTAGGCAGCGTTGGACCGTGAAGGTTGAGGCAAGGTTTGATCGCGCCAGGAATTGGATCCTGTCGCGAGAGAATGTTACGAGGCAGGCCAAAAGCGACTCTTTGCATAGGCTGCCAGTTGGACAGAGGAGGGTACTTCTACCATGGCAAAAGAACCAAAAAAACCATCCACTGGTCGGCAGGGACCATCCAAGCAGACGGGCAAGTCACATGCCAAATCTGCATCAGTTCGCGCTACATCCCAACAGCAGTCGATGAAATCCCGTGCGCAGCAGGCTGTGCAGGATGAGGATGCCGAAGATGATCAGGAGTATGAGGCGGAGGAGAGTCACTTTTCTGTTTGGATGAAGCAGAGTCCCAGTTGGCTCATCAGCATGCTTGTCCATATGATCCTGCTCATTGTCCTGGCGTTGATTTCGCTCGGTATTGCCATTGACGATTCGCCGGAGATAACCATTGGCGAGAATATTACAGAAGAAGAAGTCGAAGAGGAAGATGAAGCTTTAAACGAAGAACTAGAGGAAGATGAGTCTGAGAATGAAGAAGAAGTTGAAGAGATCACTTCTCCGGTCGATCTGAAGGTCGAAGCTCCTGAGATGACCATCGCCAATGAAAATGATGATACAGAATTAGAAGCGGCAAAAATTGAGTTTTCAGAATTTGCCACCACATCGGCGGTTTCAGGCGATCTGCTTTCCGATCTCGGGGGTACATCTGCAAGTGGACTCGGTGGTCGCACAACCGGGGGACGTGCAGCGGGCCGTCGCAAAGGGGGCGGCAATAAGGGTTCTGAGTCGGCTGTGGAGGCGGCGCTCAAATGGTTGGCGAATCATCAGAATCGGGACGGCAGTTGGAGTTGGAACCACACACCGGGCGACAAGTGTAGCGGGTTTGCCAACCCGGGCGATAAGACGACCAAGATGGGAGCGACCGGTTTGGCCCTGCTGCCGTTTTTGGGTGCCGGCTATACCCACCAGGATGGGAAAAACAACAAGTACAAGTACGTTGTGGAGGCGGGTCTCAAGTATCTTGTAGGTAATATGGACCCCAAAAGTGGTCGACTTTACGATCGAGGCGGTCCAACGCACGAGCACATGTACAGCCATGGGATTGCAGCCTGTGCGGTGGCCGAAGCCTACGGGATGACACAGGATCCCAAACTCAAAGCCCCGGCCCAACTCGCACTCAATTATATCGTCGCGGCCCAGGATCCCGAGAGTGGCGGTTGGCTCTACACGCCGCGCGAGGGTGGCGATACATCGGTGGTCGGTTGGCAGATCATGGCCCTGAAAAGTGGCATTCTTTCCTATCTGACAGTTCCCGGTTATGTAAAGACCCGCGCTAACAAGTGGCTCGATTCGGTGCAGTCCGACTTCTATTCCGAGGGTACAGGGATCGGCTCCCGCTACGGCTATCGAGTTGCCCAGGATCGGCACGGCCACGAGTACCCTGGCGCTGTCACCGCCATTGGCCTCTTATGCCGCAATTATCTGGGAACCAAGAAGGGTGACCCTGGCTTGCGTATGGGTGTCGAGTGGCTCGCCTCGCAGGGACCGACACGGAGCGATATGTATTACAACTACTATGCCTCGATGGTGATGTACCAGAACGATGGTCCCAAAGGGGACCTCTGGAGGGGTTGGAATGGTGTGATGCGGGACCAACTCATCAACACGCAGGTTAAAGGCGGTAGCGACCGTGGCAGTTGGCATTTCTCGGGCAATCATGGCAACGTGGGTGGCCGTCTCTACAATACCGCCCTGGCCGCCATGACACTCGAGGTCTACTACCGCTACATGCCGGTCTACCAGCAGAGTAACGTCGACCAAGACGATTTCCCACTGGAATAAAGTGGTGCGGAAACCGGTGGATCGGAGGCGAATTTTGCCCCATTCAACGAGCCAACTCCCCGCCGGGTACCGATTTTAACGGTTTTTCCGGATCGCTACGCGCAGCAATTTGCGGGCTATAATAGAATACTGCCGGCAAGTTCTCGATGTGCAGGCCCCAAGGACGGGGTTGGTCTTTTGCCGCATGCGCCGTGGTTGTCTCCTGTAAAGAGTTGGCTCTTGCGAACGCGGTTCGATTTTCAGGTGGATCGCCGCGTTTGTCAGGTGCTGCTGATGAAACTGGGTTGTCATGCTCTCTGAGATTTCGACATTTGAGCTGCCCGCAGAAGTGGTGCTGCCCGTATTTCCGCCTCCACTTCCGGAAGAGCCAATCGAACAACTCGCCTGGTCGGTGCCTCGCTCTCGCGAGCGACTGACTGCGGGTGGGACTAGTTTTCTTTTACACCTGCTTCTCATTATTCTGCTCGCTTTCTTTTTTAGTATTCCTCTCGATGAGTCGCCATCGGAAATCGACTTGGTGATCTCAGTACCCAATGTGATCGAGGGGGAAATTACTGAATCGGGAGAGACGATCCTGCAGTCTTCATCAGAAGGTAGCAGCCACGCCACAGAACTTATTGGAATGCCCGTGGAAGTCACTATCCAGAGTCAGAAACCGGTCGCTTGGCAACCTGAGTCGGTTCCCTCGTCCGAGGTGGAGCAACAAGTCAAGGTAGCCCGGATCAATGAGAGTAAAGACTGGCTAACACCAAGTGGTGCGGTAACCGGTGGTGGCGTTGAAGGTCGCAGTGTGGGGATGAAAGGCAAGTTGCTTGCCGCTCGTGGAGGAAGTCAAAGAAGTGAGTTGGCGGTGGCCCGAGGACTTCGTTGGCTGGCGGCCCATCAAAGGATGGATGGAAGTTGGAACTTCGATCATCAGAGTGGTCCTTGCCAGGGCCACTGTCGCAATCCGGGTGATCCTGGTAGCGAGACGGGCAGTACCGGCGCTACTGCACTGGCACTGCTGCCTTTTTATGGGGCCGGTTATACACACTCTCAAGGCGAGCATCAGGATGTGATGAAGCGAGGTCTATATTATCTCGGCAAACAAATGATACTCACCGCTGAGGGGAGTGGTGATTTTGGCGGCTCACTTGGGAAAATGTATGATCAGGGTTTGGTAACGCTTCTGTTTTGCGAAGCGTATGCAATGACACACGATGAGGAACTCAAAAAGTTTGCCCAGGCAGGCATCGACTTTATCGTTGCTGCACAGCATGTCGAGGGCGGCTGGCGGTATATGCCCGGACAGCCGGGCGATACTACAGTGACCGGTTGGCAATTGATGGCGCTCAAAAGTGGGAAGCTGGCAGGACTCGAGGTGTCTTCAAGTGCGATGTATCGCGTCACGCACTTTCTTGAAGGTGTTTCCGACGATAAAGGGGCAACGTATGGTTATCAGAACGATCAGGCGAGGCCATGTACGACAGCGATCGGGCTTTACTGCCGGATGCTGACAGGATGGAATCATTTCCATCCTTCACTCAAGCGTGGTGTCGAGCATCTAGTGCAGAAAGGTCCATCACCCAACGACGTCTATTTCAACTACTATGCCACGATGGTCCTCAATCACTTTGACGGCCCTTCCTGGCCCATTTGGAACCAGCCACTTCGGGACCGCTTCATCGCTGAGCAAGCAACCGAAGGGCATGAGTCGGGCAGTTGGTATTACGAACATGCACATAGTGATATCGGCGGAAGGCTGTATAATACCTGCATGGTTTTGTTGACTCTCGAGGTGTATTACCGTTATATGCCGCTTTACGGAATGGCGAATAGTGAGGATGTTGAATACGAGTAAGATCTAAAAAGGGGGCACGCAACATGTGGATTATGCCGGCAATCGACGTCAAGCAGGGAAATGTAGTCCATGCTGTGGCTGGGGAGCGGATGGCCTATATGCCGGTCCGCAGCAAATTTGCGGAACATTCTACGCCTGAAGCGATTGGCACCGCCCTGGTCAGCCAGTTTGACCTGCAGAAAGCCTATCTGGCAGATCTTGATGCCATCGAGGGAGACGATCCAGATCAAGAACTCTACCTCAAGCTGATTGACTGTGGACTTGAGTTATGGATCGATGCTGGTCTGGCAAGTCCAGAACATTGTGCCCAGATGGAGGAGTTTTCTGTACGCCATGTTGAAGTGCGGGGAATCGTTGGCGGGTTGGAATCAATTTCTGACAAGAGTACTGTCGAGAAGTGTCTGGAAATCGTTGGCCCTGAAAAGTTTGTCTTCAGCCTCGATCTCAAAGACGGCAGACCTCTGACCAAAAATGAGGACTGGAAAAATAGTATCGCTGCCGACATTGCCACCGAGGTTATCGATATTGGTGTCAAACACATGTTTGTGATCGATTTGGCAAAGGTTGGCATGCATGGTGGTTGTGGTACACAAAAGCTCTGCCAACGGTTGCACCGGAACTATCCCGATGTGGCGGTGTATGCTGGTGGCGGTGTCCGCCACCTTGAAGATTTACAGGGCCTTGCAGATGCCGGCTGTGAGGCGGCTTTAGTGAGTTCTGCTCTACATGACGGTTGGATCACTCGCAAGGAGCTAGAGCCATTTAAAGCGATCGATGAGACGGTGTAACGTTTGACGAAGGTCAGTGTTCTGGATCTTCATTGGGATAGTCCCAGTCCGGATCCCGTTTTTCTAAAAATGCCGCCAAACCTTCTTTTGCCGCTGCAGTGGTCCTCGCCGTACCGCTGATTGCCGCGCCGGTGGTGAGCATCGTGTTGAGGGAGTCACCGATTGTTTCATTAAGCATCCTTTTTGTCATTGCGATTGCCTCCGGAGCACAGAGGCTGCACTCGTCGGCCAGTTCGCGTGCCCGGGCCCAGGTTTGATCTGCTGCCACCACCTCCTGGACCAATCCCGCCTGTTTCACATAATCGGCGTCGACAATGCTTCCGGTAAGCAGCAGGTATGCGGCACACGCACCGCTGGTGCGAAAATAGAGCAGTGGGGATACGATTCCGGCGACAATGCCGCGCCGCGGCTCTGGGAAACCGAATTTTGCCTTTCGGGATGCGATGACAATATCGCTGGCAAGCACCAGGCCCCCTCCTCCAGCGACTGCCGCACCATCGACAGCAGCGATAATCGGTTTGGGGAAATGCAGCATCGTCTCAATCAATTCAAGATAGAGCCGGGCATCTTTTTCCCATTGCTCGTGTGGATTCGACATCTTTGCCGTTTCCGCCATCTCCTTAAGATCCATTCCCGCGCAGAAAGTAGGCCCCTCCCCAGTGAGCACCACCGCTCGGACACCCTTTTCAAGCAGGAGATCCTCAAAGGCTTGCAGCAGTTCCTCAAGCAGGACACGGGAAAGTGCATTCCGCTTTTCCGATCGGCTCAGGATTACCGTGGCCGTGTTTTCGTGCAAATGTATCTTAAGAAAAGAAAAGGACATGGCGTCAAGGTCCAGCTGAAGAATCTCTTTGGGGTGTGCAAGGTACTAGGAATTGCCGCGGAGCATTTCTGTCACATTGTCGGGTACTGGCAACTGGAGATCAAGCAATGCCGTGCCGAGCAATTTTCCCTGTGTGTCAATCCGAAGCGATTGGCTGGCCCCGCCGCCGAGCGCATCATGAAGGAGGAAATTCAGACTTCCAAGCTTGGGTAGTGCAAAACGATCGACATGCGAGCTACCCAGACCTTGGAAAAATTCTGCCACTCGTTCCGCAGTGAGAAATTCCTCGAGAAACTGATAACCGGCTTGCCGCCAGGCAATCACAGCTACGTTGGCGTGGTTTCCCTTATCTCCGCTACGGGCGGTGGCAACTTCTCCCAGAGCGATTGTTTTCTCGTGCATTCGATATTTCCAGAAATATTGCGACTGCTATAAAAAGGCTAATTGTTTTCCGGTGTCTTTGCCCAGTGATCTGCGTCCAAAACCTGGACTTCCGGAAAGACTAATTCCTTTGGCACCGTTGTCGGCCAATAACTGTAGACCGGCCGTACCGAGGGTCTTCCCTGTGCATATCCGGCGAGGCCGGCAGGACCATTTGTGATCAGCGGTGCAAACTGCCTCGCAAATGCCGCGACCGCTTCCCGGCGTGGATCGTATGCTGCAATGCGGAGCATCACCTCGGGCAGGTCATCCGGTGGTGGCCTCATGCCTGGAAGGCCATCTCCGGCACCAAGCAATTCCGTATGCATGCGGGCAAGCTCTATCCCATCCTGATGCAGGCGTTCCTCGATCAAGCCGGCCACGACTTTTGCTTTTACCACGCAATCCTTGCCAAAAACAAGCAATTGCCCACTGGCTGTAAAGCCATCGGCATAAGCTAAAGAACCCTTGTAGCTCTCGGGAGCCTCACGGCCCGTGCTGCCGCGGACTGCAACCCGGTTTTCCGCCAGGGCTGCTAGTTCAACAGTCGTAAAATCAACGATGACGTCTGGGGTAACGTATGCAGCTGGATCACCGATCTCGTAGACCAACTGCTCGGTAACCGTATGTCGCGTTACCTGGCCTCCACTGCCATCCGGTTTGGTGATGATGAATTGACCATCGCTGCCGATTTCTGCGATGGGGTATCCGATATTTGCAAGTTGGCAGCTTTTCCAGTCTGTACTGTAGCCGCCCGTTGCTTGCGCTCCGCACTCGATGATGTGGCCTGCGATACTGGCAGCCGCCAGTGCGTTCCAGTCGTCCCAGGCCCATCCAAACTGATGGACTGCAGGGCCTACCGTAAGAGAGGCATCGGCCACGCGGCCCGTGATCACAATACGGGCCCCTTTTTGAAGGGACCGAAAAATTGGCTCAGCACCGAGGTAGGCATTGGCGCTAATAACCTTCTCGCGGAGCGTGCCAAGCGGTTCTCCGCGATCGAAGTGCAAAAATTCACAGCCTTCTTTGGTGAGTGTATCCATCTGGGGAAGCAGGTCGTCGCCAAAAACCACGCCGATGGGAAGATTCCCTAAGCCACATTTTGCAAGGACTTTTCCCACATCGCGGGCACAGGAAATCGGGTTGAGCCCCCCGGCATTGGTCACGATTTTGAGCTGAGACTGGGTCTGCAGCAGAGAAACAATGTCTTCTGTGACGGTGACAAAGTCCGTGGCGTATCCGGCGGCGGGACTTTTTTTCCGCTGGCTTGCCATAATGGACAAAGTCAGTTCCGCGAGATACTCGAGTGTCAAAAAATCGACCTCGGTAGTTTCTAAAAGCCGTCGCGGTGCACTGGGCCAATCCCCCCAGAATCCAGCGGCATTGGCGATGCGAAGCGTCATCTTTTTTATTGCCCTTCCGGTACCCATTCGCGATGATCAGGTTGGTACATCATGTCTGGAAGACACCTAACTTATAAGGTCGATCTTCAGCGTATTTTGTTGCCACCTCCAGAGCGATTGTCAAAACTTCGCGTGTCTGACTCGGGTCAATGATGGCATCAACCCAGCCGCGTGCCGCGGCATACCGCACATCCATTTGGCGATTATAATCATCGCATATTTGATCGCGGAGTTTGGAAAGTTCCTCGGCGTCTACTTTTTGTCCTTGCCGTTCAAGGCTGCGAATGGTCACATCAAGAAGTGTCGAGGTTGCCTGTTCACCACCCATGACGGCGCAGCGGGCGGTTGGCCAGGCAAAGATAAAGCGGGGATCATAGGCTTTCCCGCATTGAGCATAATTGCCGGCTCCGAACGATCCTCCCACCAACAGCGTAATCTTGGCAACGCGGCTATTGCTCATGGCATTGACCAGTTTGGCCCCGGCCTTGATGATTCCCTGCTGTTCACTGTCGCGGCCGACCATAAAACCGTTTACATCGTGAAGAAACAGAAGGGGAATCCATTCTTGATTGCAGGTCATCACAAATCGCGCTGCCTTTTCTGCACTGTCTGTGTAGATGACACCTCCAAACTGTAACGGTCCACTTGCCGGACGGACTTGGTGGTGTTGGTTGGCGACAATGCCAATCGGAAAACCGCCTAAACGGGCAGTTCCGCAAACGAGGCTCTGGCCGTATTCGGCCTTGTATTCGTCAAAAGAATCCTGGTCGATAAGGCAATCGAGGACATCGCGGATTTCATAATCTTTTCGCGGGTCCGGACTCACGAGATCCAGAAGGTCTTTACCGGGCCGCTTCGGCTGTAGTGATTCAAGCCGTGTATACGGTAGTGGTGGGACATACGTGTCTGGAGCCAGATTAGCAGTCAACCGCCGGATGCGTTCTATGCAGGCATCGTCATCTTCTTCACGAAAATCGATAGTGCCACTCAACTGCGCGTGCATTTCTGCTCCACCGAGTTCCTCGTGGGACACCTGTTGCCCGATGGCACTCTTGACGAGTGCCGGGCCGGCTAGGTAGAGCCCCGATCCCTCTGTCATGAGTATTTTGTCACACAAAACGGGTAGATAGCCACCGCCTGCAACGCAGTTGCCCATGATGGCAGCGATCTGGTGTACACCCTCGGCCGACAAGATTGCGTTGTTGCGAAAAATCCGACCAAAATCATCCTCATCGGGAAAAACATCTTCTTGCAATGGCAGGAAGACACCCGCCGAGTCAACGAGATAGACTATCGGCAAACGATTTTCCATGCTGATCCGCTGTCCGCGGAGAAGTTTTTTTGTGGTCGCCGGGAAGAAAGCGCCTGCCTTGACGGTGGCATCATTGGCGATGATCAGATGTCGTCGCCCTGAAATGGTGCCAATCATCGACACAACGCCTGCACCCGGTGCGCCGCCATATTTGTCGTACATCTGCCAGCCGCTCCAGGCACCGAGTTCCAACGTTGGCGTGTCGGGATCCGTTAACTTCGCAACGCGTTCGCGGGCTGTTAAGCGGCCCTTAGAGTGCTGGCGGGCGATTGCTTTTTCCCCTCCTCCTTGAGAGAGAACGGCCTGTTCCGTGAAGATCTCGTTGGTCAGCTGGCTCAGAGAAATTTCCTTAGGCTCGGCCATGGCAGATTTTCCAGTGTTTTTTGACGGTTTGGTGGGTGCACATTGTCGGGCCGAAGCAGCGGGATCTCCATTTTGACGATTTCTGGAAAAGGACAAAGACCCCTGCCAAATCCTTGTTGCTCCAGACGAAGCCTGATCGTTGAGGCCCCGTTTTTAGGACATCGCCCTTACTCTGTTGCATAAAGGCAACATCTGCTGCCGGGAGGCGTTGCATCGCGGCATCAACCGGGTTGTTGTCCCGGCTTTCTCCTGAATCTGAATCTCGGTCGTAAGTTGTATCTGGGATGTATCTTACAGTTTTTCGACCTGTTTTGAATGGCTCTTTGGCACCGCATCTGCATTTCTCCAGTCCCACAGCGGCAGATTTTCTGAAATAGGGAATCGGTCGCGACGAATGGCCGAAGTCTGAGTGATCGTCACAATGGGAAGGAGATTGCCTTGTCTCGACAAGTCCAACAAGCCGTATTCAAAAAGAATGGTGGTTACCAAAAGCCAACCGGTTTCAGAAAACAAACCAATGGAGTTGTGCACAAAAAAGAGAGTGCGCAAGTTTCTGGGCAAACAGAAAATGTCGAGCCGATTGATGCATATGCCGATCGTCGCCGTTTGGCCAAGGACAAAGTCATATCCACGGACGACCCGATCCGCATGTATTTAATGCAGATGGGGGATAATTCAATGCTTTCTCGGGAAGAGGAGCTTGACGTTGCTCGTACCATTGAGGCTACGCAAAGACATTACCGGAAAAATCTCTTGGCATCCGACTACATGCTTACAGCTGCTGTCGGACTGCTACGGAAAGTACAGAATGGAGACTTACGGATCGATCGCACCGTGGAAGTTTCAGTAACAAACATGGCGGAGAAGAGACGTATCTTACAGCAATCGGTCCCCAATCTGAAAACGATCGATTACTTGATGAAAAAAAATCGCGAAGACTTTGGCATCATGATCTCTAAGAGCCGAAGTATGGGACATCGGCGGGAGGCGTGGCGGCGTCTTATCCATCGACGATATAAAGTAGTTCGACTCGTTGAAGAGTTGAAGCTGAGAGAATCCAAGATTCAACCGATATTTGAAAAATTGGTTGTCATATGTAATCGAATGCAAACCCTCAAACAGCAAATCGATGCGATAGCAAGAGGCAAAGATCTTCTTGGGGTACCATCGCTTGAAGCATTGCGCGCCGAATTGCGATATCTGATGCGACTCACCCTGGAGTCGCCCTCCAGCTTGTATGATCGCGTAAACAAAGTCTATCTATCCCGTGATACATACAGCGATGCGAAACGGGCGCTTTCTTCAGGAAATCTGCGTCTGGTTGTATCGATTGCCAAAAAGTATCGAAATCGTGGTCTTAGTTTTCTAGATCTGATTCAAGAGGGGAATACAGGTCTGATGCGTGCCGT
>JABABY010000199.1 GCA_014237955.1 Planctomycetota bacterium | reverse complement strand
GGTCAGCAGGATGAAAAATGACCGCTTCGGGGTGCCGAGCGGGAAATGCGATGAAGTCGGCCCTGGTCCCGTTCCGAAGCAACGTATATGGCAAAAAGGTCCCGTACAACGACGATTCGTAAAAAGGGTGCCCGGCCCAAATCGGTGGGCAGCACGAGCGCGCGGTTTTTGCCGCTCTGGTTGGATTATTTGCGGGCAGAATGTCAACTTTCGGAGAACACGCTCGTAGCGTACAGACGGGACATGCGGCGGTTCTTTCTGTGGCTCGGCAAACGGCCTCTGCAGAAGCTTTCGATCAAGCAACTCGGACAATATGTGCAGTGGCTACATGGGCAGTCCCTTGCACCGGCAAGTATTGCACGCCACGTCGCATCGATGAAGATGTTTTTCCGCTTTTTGCAACTCGAGGGAATGCTCAAGGAAAATGTGGCCGAACTGTTGGGGAGCCCCAAGTTGTGGCAGCGGGTGCCCGATGTGTTGTCTGTGGATGTTGTTGCAAAACTCCTTGCCAGTCCGAAGAAACCCGATCCCTACCCACGCCGCGATCGTGCGATGCTGGAACTTCTCTATGCTACGGGTTGTCGTGCATCTGAAATATCCGGTTTGCGATTGAGTGATTTTAACGCGAAGGAAAAATTCATTCGCGCTCACGGTAAGGGAGACAAGGAACGGATGGTACCGCTTGGCCGACAGGCAATTTTGGCGGTTGAAGATTATTTGCAACACGAGAGAGAGTCGTTAGCAGTCAGGGCGGGTGCCGATCCGATTTGGCTGCTCCTTTCGTCACGTGGTGGCCGGTTACAGCGCGAACGTATTTGGGAGCTCTTTAAAAAATACGCGCAGCGACTGGGCTTGGCCGACACGGTAAGTCCACATACGATGCGGCACAGCTTTGCCACCCATCTTCTCTCTGGTGGTGCGGACCTGCGTCAGGTTCAGGAAATGCTTGGCCACGCGAGTATTGCCACCACACAGCGCTACACCCATGTCGATATCTCTCGACTTCAAAAGGTGCACGGCAATTTTCATCCCCGTGCGTGAATCCACACCGTCGCGCAGTTCTCTCTTTGGCGTTGCGATGGATTTGTAACAGGACCAAAAGTTCGGTCGGTTTCTCCAGATGGGGATGGTTCCATTCCCCCAGGTCGTGGGCGTTTTTCCCAGACCCCGCTTTTTACTTTTGGTCAGATTCTTTACCGAGATCTGTTCGGCCCGAAGGTTATAACAAGGGAACCCCGTTGATTCGCGATCGCCGTAAAATACAATAGATGTTAGAGATCGGAACCGGTCCGGTCCGCTTATTAAAAAAAGGATCCGAGTCATGTACCTCCCTGTCCTGCGTTGGCCCCTGTCTTTTTTGTTACTCTTCGGCGTCTTTACGACAGCCTTTGCGGACAATGCTTTGGAGGATCGTATCGGGCGACTCGAATCGCAGATGCGGCAGATCAATGCGCAATTGGGAAAACTCGATCACATTAAAAGTTCACTAGACGCGGTCAGGCAGAATGATTTGCAAAAGCTCCAACGTGCCCTGCTCGGCGAAAGTGGATCGGCAGCATCCAGTACGCAAAAGGGGCTTGCGGAAGAGTCCGCTGGTGGTGAAGCGGAGTCAGCAGCGGTAGAGGAGAAAGGCGACCTTCGAAAGACGAACAAAGTGCTTGTTGACGTAGAGCCTCATTCTCCGGAGAAACCAAAAGCGATCGCGAGTGGATCTTTTGAAGAGAGAACGAGTGCGCTTGAGCAAATGGTAGCGGCCATGGAGCGGCGGTATGTAGATATCGACACCATTGCAGAACAGTTGCACCTGCTCCGCAACGAGGATCTCCCCAAACTCAACCGCAGCCTTCGCGGTGTGACCGAAACCGTCAAGAAGACAGACTCCAAGGTGGCGAAAGGTCCCTCATCAGTGGTTGTCCCCGCGAAAGAAAATCAGGTCCTGGGAACCGTAGTCGTGAACAACGCAACGACCACCGCCTACAGGGTCGCGGTCAACGATCAGTCGCACCTGATGGTTCCCGGTCGCACGACACTCAAGGTTCCCTATGGCCCTGTTCGTACCCGGCTGGTCGATTTTGAAGAGGATCGCAACTGGCCACTTTCGCAATGGAAAAAAGTAAACGGTCGGTACGAACTCATTCTCGATCTGAAGAACTGAACCTGCCGGGCGGAGTTTACTTCCAGTCGCACTGATCGAAGTAGGGATCGTCCCGTTCCGGCTGCGGTGGTGTCAGGCCCTGCCCGCACTTCGGGCAATCGGTGGCCTGCCGGTCCACCATTTCATTGCAGCCATCATGTGGGCAGCTGTAGGGGTTCTGGTCGTGGTAGGCAACTTTGTCCTGGGGTGTTGTAGGCCAGTCGATCTTTGTGAGCCGATCCCGGTTGGGGAGCCAATACTGTTTCTGGCTCCAGCAGTCGTTTGGATCGATCTCATCGGGTTGAAAACTGGCGGTACTCTTGCCATGCGTGTAGGCATTGGCCATCGTCATATGGCGCGGTGCAAAAGCATCGCTTTGATTCCAGGTGGCATCGCCGTCACTCCAGGTGTCCTGGGGATTTCCATTCTGGCCTCCCGGAGTTCCGCTGGTATGTCCGGCAATATTCACGACCGGCTCATTGTATTCAATGATGACAATGCGACTGCCGTCCCGGCCACCCATCCCGGCCAATCGCTCGTTAAAACCATAGCTATAGGTACCGGTTGCCGCGGGGCACTTCCAGACGTTTTCGGCCTCCTGAAGTTCTGCTGAGAGTGTTCCATCTTTTTGCCATTGCTCAGTGCCCTGTGGATCGGGTTGAAGCAGTGTGGGGTCGAGGATGTTCATGGGCGTACCATCCACTGTCCGCATCTTTCCGCGTTTGTTGGCATTCGCTTTTGTTAGGGCGATGCCAATCTGCTGTATCCGTGAGGCACAGACGGTCTGCCGTCCTCGTTCTCTCGCCGAATTGATGGCGGGCATGAGCATCGCCACGAGCGTCCCCATCACGGCGATCACGATCAAGAGTTCGACAAGCGTAAATCCACCACGCGAGTTTTTCGGGGTTGTCATATGAACCGCATCCTCTGCTCTTGTGTTCGGTCGCCTTGCTGCAAAAGCTCTTTTGTCAAAAAACCAGCTGGCGGCCGGGGCATTTCCCCTGTGCGTAGCCCATCGAAGTCATTATCTCGCTTGTGGGCTGCCTCGTCAACGTTTCTGTTTGTTTTGCGTCAAAAAACGAACCGCATCGGATTGTGGTGGTCTCTCAAGCGAGGAGGGCCATCCTATACGCGATTATTTTTCGCTATGCGGGTTCCCGGTCACCGGGGGTCGGTTCCTCGTCTGTCACTTCGTGCGGTTCGATGTGAGAAAAATCGTATCCGGCAGCCTCTAGGTTGGACCCATCGAATACGGGCTCCTCGCGCGCGCCGAATGCTTTGTCACGGACCGCTTTATTCTTGACATTATCGCTTCGGTTCGTCCACCATACGCCTGCCCAGATGCCGATCAATGCGATCATAAAGAGTCCGCCAGCAATCATCCCCGCATAGCTGCTCAGCCCACCCGGCTCGCGAGTGTCCCAAGCCGGCTCCTGCCCAATGAGC
>JABABY010000198.1 GCA_014237955.1 Planctomycetota bacterium | reverse complement strand
ATGCACCGGCTGAATATCGTTGCCGACGAATTGTTGGAATACGACCCCGATCTTTTTGTAATTTACAGTGGGCACAACGAATTTATCGAGCCGGCATTTTTTGAATCACTAAAGACCCGCAGTACCGCTCGCGCTGGGCTTGAATATTTGCTTGCTCATTCGCGGATATATTCCTTGGCCCGGTCTGTCGTTGATCGTGCCCGAGACAAAGAGTCCACCGATGGTGTTACGATGGAAAGGGAGGTGCGACGGGATCAAACACAGATCTACACGCCCGAGGAAAAAAAAGAAATAGTTGCCCTGTTTCGTCGTCGCCTTACGCGCCTTGTCACGATGGCTCAGAAGGCGGGAGTGCGGGTGCTGCTGGCCACGATCCCGGCCAATGTACAAGGATGGCGTCCAGAAGCTTCTACCGGTGGCGGAAAGGACCATCGCCGCTGGACCCAAGTGGTAGCTGCGGGTAGGCGACTGCTTAAGCGAGGCGAATACCAACAGGCGCTCCTTCGTTTTCAAGAAGCTGTCGAAATGGCACCGGAGTACGCTGAGACACAATTTGATCTCGCCCGTTGCTATGAAGGTCTTGGCCGCTGGGACGAGGCCCGCGAAGCTTATCAGAAAGCATGTGATGTGGATGCCTCGCCCATCCGCCGCGTAGATGGAATCAACCAGGCCATTCGTGAGGTTGCTCGTGAGCGGGACACGCTGTTTGTCGATATGGACCATATCTTCCAGCAGCAGAGTGAACACGGTCTAGTGGGATATAACTTAATCGAAGATTATGTCCATCCAACACGAGAGGGTCATGAAAAAATTGCATGGCAGATGTGGGATCTATTGGAGCAGGAGGGGTTGTTTGGCCCCCGGGCCCAGGCTGATCGGGCAAAGTTTGAACGCTTGATTGCCGATCGCCGACGCCAACCTCTGAAAAATGATATGCCGTGGTTCTATAACCAAGGTGTTGTTTTGGAAAATCAGGGCCAGATCGATGCCGCAATTGAAAAATTCCAACAGGTTGTCAAGATGGCACCGACCGATCGTGTTGCGCTGCTCAATGTTGCCAAACTGCTGAGCAAGCATGGTCGGGCCGAAGAAGCGATTCCTGTGTTTGAACAGTTACTCACGCTCGATGAACATAACCCTGAAGTCTATGCTGCGTACGGGACTGCTTTGCAAACCGAAGGTCGCGATGCTGAGGCTATTCCGAAGCTAAGAAATGCGGTGGCGATGAAGCCGGATTACCCTAATGCCCACAACAGCCTGGGGGCGGCGTTGGCAAAACAGGGTAATTTTCAGGAGGCGATACAACAATTTCAGATTGCGTTGAAACAAAATCCGGATCACGCTTCCGCGTACAACAACTTAGGAAGTGTACTCCAGCAATTAGGTCGTTTTCGGGAGGCAGCCGTGCAGCACCGAAAAGCCTTAATGATCGATCCCGAGAATGCCAATGCCGCGTTGAATCTAGGCAAAGCGCTCAGTTTGCTCGGACTCAATACAGAAGCGGCTGCCCAATACGAGACTGCTTTGGCAGCCAGTCCCGATGATCTAGTGCTGCGAAGAAAAGTAGCAAAGCAGCTTGTCGCGGACGGGGACGATGAGGCTGCGCTGGTCCACTTGCTGGCGGTTCTCGATCAACGGCCGGACGATCTGGCTGCGCATGTTCAGGCGGGAGACCTTTTTTTGCGGCGTGAACAGGTGGATCGTGCGCTGAGTCATCGAGAAAAAGCCTTTCAGCTTAAAGACAATAATCTCGAAAACATCAACAATCTTGCTTGGCTTTTAGCGACACATCCGCAGGCAAAAAATCGTGATGGTGCGAGGGCTCTCCGTTTGGCTACACAAGCGGCCGATATGACTGAATATAAAAATTCTGGTGTTCTCGATACGCTGGCAGCAGCCTACGCGACAGAGGGTGATTTTAGTCAGGCAGTTCGGTGGCAAAATGAGGCGGTCACATTGGCAGCCACTGCAGAGAAGCCGCTGTATGCAGGGCGGTTGGCCCTTTATAAGTCGGGAAAACCATTTCGATTTTCTCTTCACAATGAGGAGAAGTCCCGATCGGAGGCTGGGCCTGCGTCTACAACTCCCCCATAAAATAAGACCGGTAAGATACGGAATCTTATCTTAGTCTCGGGATCTCCGCCTGTTTTTCCTCGTGCCAGTCGTTCGGCCAGATCCAGCCCACTGGTGGAAATGAACGGTACGCGCAAAGATTGTGGCAAAAGGTTGGGTGCATTAAAATGAAGAAGGCCTCCCGTGCGATAACATACTTTGTTGTGAGGATCCACCTGCAACTGCCGGTTTTCGAGGCGGTTAAAAGATCCGGGTGCTTATTCGGTTGATGCGGAGCAGGGCCAATAATCGCAGTGGTTTATTTGTGTCAAGACGTGGATTTTTCTTGTTGCTAGGCCATCTATGATGATACCCCCGCAGCGAAAGACGATGTCCGATTCGTTGTCAGAAAATACTAGGTCCCTCATGCGATGCGGTGGGGATGCGTTATCACTCTGCCCGCGTCGCAGTGGTTATGCTGTGCGACCGAGCGTTTTTCTAGGGTTGTTCTTTCTCGTCGTTCTTGCTGGATCTGCCATATATGTTTCTTTCTGGGAAGCGTCGACTGGACCGGTGAACAATAATGCCCAACAAGGCGCAGGAGGTGTCGATCCGCAGGCCGTATCAAATCCTGTGGAGCCTGAAGCATCTGTGGCCAGTAAGGAACTCGATGATCCATCCCGGGACGGTTGGCAGACAGAGGTGTTTGCGGATGTTGCCAAACACCAGTTGTCCAATATGATCAAAATCCTTCCGGAGAGTCCACAAAAGATTGCTGATCGTGTTCCGCAATTTGTGGCGAACGATTTTGAGGGCGATTCGGTCCTTCCGGAAACATTGGAAGTCGTCTATCAAGATCCAACAATTCGTATCAAAAGACCTGTGAATGCAGATCGAGGCCGTGATGCATCACATGATGATTTGTCTTCGTCTGCTCGAGTGCGAGGAGTTCAAGAATCCATTGCCTCGCTAATCCGCTGGGCGGCTCCTTTTGAAGGAGTAAAGGATTTGCGCTACGAGATCAAGGTAATCGGAGTTCAGCTTGACGGCGAACGGGCTACCACGACTCAAAAGATTGCCTTGACCGCACGCACCGAGAGTGGCCGGATTGAACAGCACGCGACGTGGATTGTGGAGTGGTCGCTGAAGGGTGATCCGGAACATCCCAAACTCACGGGACTGCAGGTAAAAGACTTTGAGCAGACCAACGTCAGTCATGCCGAGGGAGAGTTGTTGGCCGACTGCACGGTCTCGGTATTGGGTGGGAATCCCTGCTATGAGCCTCAGATTTTGCAGGGTTATAACTCCCAACTGGAGCGTATTCAGGATTGGCGCTATTGCGTACTCTTAGGCACACCCGGAATGGCAGTGGGCGATGTCGATGGCGATGGACTCGAAGATCTTTATGTTTGTCAGGAGACAGGCATGCCTAATCTTCTTTTTTTGCAGCAACCGGATGGGACTGTGAAAAATCTAGCGAGCGAGTGGGGTGTCGATTGGCTACACACCTCCCCGGCAGCCTTGTTGGTCGATCT
>JABABY010000197.1 GCA_014237955.1 Planctomycetota bacterium | reverse complement strand
AACCGCACCGACAATGACTGCAGATGTTGAACTGATTGCATGGCAACCGGCAGTCACGGCGACCAGTCCGGCGAGCGAACCGTTCATGATCTTCTCCACTTCGGGGCGGCGTTGAAAAGCCCAACTCGCGATCAGAGCGGCGACAAGTCCCGACACGGCCGCCAGCATCGTATTGGCCATAATCCCCGGGACGCTCGCATTCATTGCCAGGGTGCTGCCGCCATTGAACCCGAACCAGCCGAACCACAGCAGGAGGACCCCCAGGATTGCCACAACAAGGTTATGGCCTTGGATTTTTTGCGGCGGGCCATTTTCGGGAAAGCGGCCCTTACGCGGTCCCAAAATCAGTACCATCGCCAACCCGACCCAGCCACCGACCGAATGGACTACCGTTGAGCCGGCGAAATCGATGAATCCCAGTTTTTCCAACCAGCCGGGTGTGCCGGTGCGGTTGCCCCCCCAGACCCAATGCCCGAATACCGGATAAATGAAACTCGACAAAAAAATAGCGACGATCACATAACCGGAAAAACGCATGCGCTCGGCTACGGCGCCCGAAAAGATCGTCGTCGCTGTTCCGCAGAACATGGCCTGGAAAAGAAAGAAAGCTCCCAGCCACGCCGCGCCTTGTTCGATTGGCGTGAAGAAATAACTGCTGCCGATCCAGCCATCGACACTTTTGCCGAACATCAAGGCAAAACCAAATGCCCAGAAAAGAAAAACAGATACCCCGAGATCGGTGATGTTTTTTGCTGCCACGTTGATGCTGTTTTTGGATCGCGTCAGTCCCGATTCAAGGCACATGAATCCGGCTTGCATGAGAAAAACCAACGCGGCACAGAGGACAAGCCAGATCACGTCAATGAGTGGATGTTGTTCCATAGTCGGTGACTCCTATATACGAGGCAATGCCTCGCTATTGTCGATTGGAAGCATGTTGGGAGTGCAATCAATAGCGCTTGCTAAATCAGATCGTATTTCCTCAATTGTTGTTTGCCAGAGCCGAACAGGAGGTTGGGAGCCGTCCGATGAGAGTGCCGATCCCCGCTAGCGGATCCACAACAAACGCTTCGGTATACGTGGTATACGACAACTGGGAGCCGGAACACCGCACCTAGCGATCTGCCCGCGAGGCTTTAACCGATTCAGAAATCATCGAACAATATGCACCGAGCGTCAACGGGCGATGTTTTCTGAGCGATCGCTACGGAGATACCTCTTTGCAAACACGGCGCTGATAAAAAAACAGAACGTGTGTATGAGGCATATTAGAAATCGGGAAAATTGCTCTAGAATGAGGAAGGAAGGAAATATCAATCACCATGTTCTACGATCATTTTGCCTTTGAGGTCGCCGATCTGGATGCTGCAATCCGGTTTTACGTCGACCGGCTCGGCTTCAAAGAAACCTGGCGACATCGCAATGAGCAGGAGGCCGAAGAGTGCGCGTTTCTCTCAGCAGGTGACGTACGCTTGGAACTGCTCTCGGTTCTGGGCGAGTCTCAAACGGAGCGGCCTCTGCCCGCGCCACCCTACTGTCCTCACCTAGCAATTGCGGTCGATGATCTGCTGCTGGCGGCTGCAGCGTTAAAGGAGCAGGACATTGCCATCCTCCGCGGACCGCTAGAGGTTGCGGGCAAAGTCCGCTGGCTTTATTTTGCGGATCCAGACGGGAACGTGATTGAATATGTCGAGTGGCTCTCGCCCAAAACTATCGCGGACCGATGAGCCCGGGACCCGGATTGCGAAACTCGATCGCGTGCCAGCTCGCTTGCGGATGTCTTTTGATCTCCACAATCCGGCAGTCCTGAACCGGCCTTGCAGCATTGTTGGCCTCGGCACGAGACTCGAATCCAATATCCCGCACGAGAAGCAGGCATAAACAGGCAAAAATGCCGGTCAAAATAACTTTGGTGTAAAGATCAATTTTCATCACGTTCTCCTTGGTGTGCATGGTGGTGGCCAGTCTCAGCATCGCCGTGGTTTATTCTACCTCTTGCGGCACCACGAAGCCAACAGTCGGCCGAGGTTCTCATTCGCATTCCGCGCGGCCGTAGTTGCCACCACAGATTCTTTTCTTGCTGTGGTTGATGGACAGCGAGAAAATTATTTAGAAGTGACCTTGTCGATCCGATCATCGCTTTCGATTTTGGCCATCACCGATTTTCCTTCTTCACGATTTATATCCAGCACATCGTAAAGAAAGGCGACACTATACTCGAGCGTCGGGACCAAATTGTAAGGTCGTCCTGAAAGATTAAAAGCAAAGCCGTTGACATTCCCCACCTGATACGCAAGGTGTTCCATCTGCTTGCCATCGGTGCCGGCAATCGCAAAGTGATTTGCCTTGAGGACCTCGACCAAGATGGCGGTGCGGGCGTTTTTATAAATTGCCTCAGAGCCACCATGCCAGTAGGGGTCTGCCCCGGAACCAAACAGATAGGCCATTCCTCTGCCCTCAAAGCGACTGGCAAGCCGCGGAAACGGTGAACTATCCACGGCACTATCCACGGCCGTTGCACGCCCCGAACAGGGACAGAACGTATCGGATTTCGAACAGAAAATAAGCAGCGGAGCGTTTAGTTTAGCAACCACCGAACTTGGAACCGGGTACGCATCATTCCAGGGTGCAATCCCGATCACCGCTTTGATAAAACCGGGTTGCTCGGCGTTGACGCTCGTGGCGACGTCAATCGACACGCCACCACCCATGCTGTGACCGACCAGTGCCAGCGCATCGGGATTCACATCACTCCGCGACGCTAGATAATGCAAATTCTTTTTTATATTGGCTGCCATGATCGCCGAATTAGCACAGTACTGAAATTTATGCACTGCATTTAATGACTGGATCGGCCTGCGCATATTCACCACGCCACAATCTTCTTGTTGTTGGTTGGCGATAACGACAAAACCCCAGGAACAGAGCCTTTCAAGTGTATCGGAGTAAGATCGTGCCGGACCGCAGAGGCCGTGGCCGAACACAATACCTGGAAATTGTTTTTTTGCAGTGCTTCCATCGGCTGCGTGAGGTACGAGCAAAATTCCCTGATCGGCGACTTCCGACATCGTGACGTGGTAGGGGCCTTTCTTGCCAAACATAGTGGCAGACTCGCCGTGAACGGTAACGGAGACCGCCATGAGAAAACCGAACCAGGAAATCATAAGTAGACGTTTTGCAAGCAAATTATTTGGCATGATAATCTCCGTTTTTAAACAACCGCAGGCTCCGAAACGATATCGCAGTAAAACACTGAGGCACCATTAGACACAGGTGTTGCTGTTGAAAAAAGAGGGCATCTGCGGCGTTACCCTAAAAAAGGGTTCTGTGAGAAGGCATCGAGGCGACACAACAAGCCGGGCGGGGATAGGGGTAAATCGGCACGAAAAGGAATTTGCCTTCGCTCATGACCTTCGCTGGAGTTTTGGTTCCCGTTGGGCTGCAAGGGCAAAACCGGTGGTACTTCAAAAACGGATGCGACATGCCCGCCTAGAGACAGCTCTCAAAGACTATGTGCGGATTGGTGCCGACAACCTCGTCAGTGAACTCTGGAGGAATTGCGGTCCCGATGGAAAGGTTCCCAAACCATTTTCTGAG
>JABABY010000196.1 GCA_014237955.1 Planctomycetota bacterium | reverse complement strand
CGTACAACACAACGGTCTCATCGGCGGAAATGCCAAGTCGGTTCCGTTCCGCGTCCCTATTGGGCAACTGAGAAAATGCGCTAATATCGAGAGGATTGGCAATCACCGTGATTGGCTGTTTGATGCCGAGTAACTCCAATCGGGATTGTTCTTCGGCCGTCGATACGCAGAATGCCCTCGCGCCAGACAGATTGTTTTTTTCTCCGACCAAACAAGCGAGTTGCTTTTTTATACGCGAACGCCTTAGCGATGCAGTATCCAGCATGCCTCGCGGTGAGATCAGATACGGAATACGCTGGCGTCGACATTCTCGCATGCACCACCAATTCAAGTAGTTCCAGCAGCCATGGATATGCACCAGATCGCAACCGCTCTTTTGTTCGTCAAAGCTGGCTGCCAGATTGGAAACAGCGAAGAAACGCTTGGGAAATGTTCGCGGTGTGTAGCGAACATGTATTCCCTCAAATTGCTGCTCGCGAGTGATTTGAGCGGATAGTTCCCGATCTCCATTCGCTGAGGTGCTCAGTACGGCGGATTCTACTCCGATCTGCTGCAAACCGTGACAGAGGCTCAAAATACTTCTCGGCGGACCACCATAGCAATAGGCGGGAGCAAAGTAGGGTGTAATGTGCAGAACGCGCATCAGGATTTTGCTAGAACCTTTCGAGCTACAATCGCATGGTGTCGTGACCGTGGATTCATTTCTTTTGAGCGTTTTGGGCTTTTGAATCTCAAAGGCGGGAATGCGTATTGCACTGCCAACATAATCACGACTGCTTTGAAGGTGTATCCGAACGTTTCAAGCAATCCCACTTCCATCAAAGCGGACCAGTGGAGTACGTAGGGAATGAACGCAAGGGTAATGAGTTGTGCGTGACTCTTGAGGCTCATCCAGCGAAACAATAATCCAAACGCTGCGGCATATGCGAAACAACCAAAAATACCACCGTAGAAACCGAAATTGGCATACATCTCGCCTGCATAGCCGAGATTCATGCTCGTTTGCTCATTGAGTTGTAAGCCTGAATACTTGGTGAAGTTTTCCCGACCCCCTGCCTGCGCTTTATCGGGGAGCATGAACCTTGGAAAGATCGCAGCAATTGCAGATTTCCATACCGTTTCCCCTCCAGCATGCTCCCGCTGGGACGGAATGTGGCGCATCACGCGATCGATAATCCATCCTTGATTGTATCGCAAGATATTTTCGCCAATAAAGTCTTCCGAGTGACTTAAGGTAAGTCCCGGAACAATGCCTTCATAGAGGGCACCGATCCAAATCAACGGACGATTTTCCCGGGTGGCAGGCATGTTTTCCCCAAAGACTACGACCGATTCATTCGGTTCTATGTCTCGGAGTTTCCATTTGGCATGCTGGAGACCGGGGATCAGGAGTGCTGCCATCAACACGCCAATCACCAAAGCCCATTTAGGGATTCGATAGCGATAAAATAAAATCGCCGCAAAACTTGTGCCCCAGAGGATCAGGTCCAAGAAAAATGCTGAGGAGGTAGATGCTAATATTTCGATACCCAGTACAAGACATGTTCGCCAGATCCATCCACGGTGTCCGCTAAGCATCCACCCCATGGTCCCTAAAAATCGAAGATTGGAGAATAGGACTAAAAGAAAAGTTAACGAGCTTGGGATTAGTTCTTGGCCGTACGACAAACAGAGGGTGCATGCCATGCCACCGAACAGTAAGTAGTCCAATGCCGAATAGAGTCTGGTATCTCCATAGCGAATTTTTCTGGAGTACTGTGCACAAAGCCGTGGCATGAATGAAATGGTACTTAGCCAGCCGATGGCGACTGCAAAAACAACCGGCCCGGCATAGGAAAAATAATCATTGGGTAGCCCATAGAGCCTGCCGGCCCAGTGGGGTGGAGCAGACTCACTCGGCGGGGGCGGGAAGTGGACATTAATCCAGGGGCCAATCACATAGCCCAAAACGGCAAATAGTATGGCAACGTGCGGTATTGGGAGGATATATTCTGATACCAATGCGTAATGAACGATGGTTGCCACCCCCGTAAAGATTCCGAGCCCGATCCACGGAGAGATCTCGGAGTAGACGGGGAAGGTTAGAAACACAACAAATAGGCTGCTGCCGATCACGGCGAGCCATTGTTGTCCCGACAAGAGGCTAGCGGTTCTGTTGTGTGCAAGCGTTGTCAAAGAGTTCAACCTTTCCTCAGGCAAAGGACGTTTGCCGAAAAGGTCGAGTCGTCACAGCGTTGGCTGTCAACGACTGCACCACGTTTGCCACTGTCGCTCACTTCAAAAATCTCGTAGTTGAGAGAATGGAGCATCTCAACTAAGTCGCGGTTTGTGTAACCGGCATCTGCAAGACTGCCGGGCGCCATTTCCATAATGAGTTGTGGACCAAACGATTGCAGCGTATTGTGAGCCCCTTTGAGGAAAAAGGGTTCCGCACCCTGGATATCAATTTTGATAAAGTCGACAGAGGTAATGTCATGTTCTGCTACGAAAGTATCGAGGGTGGTCGTGGCAATCGTTGCCCTTTCCGTCAAGTCGCCATGACCGAATTCCACGAGCGAGGACATGCCCTGATTGGTGTGCGATTGTTTGGCTAGTGCCATTTCTTGTTTGCCGACCCGATCGCTCAAGGCGACGCCATGGGTCTGAATCACGTCGGCTATAAAATTCTTTTCGATGTTCCGTTGCAATCGTTCTAGGATGTGCGGTACCGGTTCGAAACAGTGGACTTTTCCCTCAGGGCCTACTTTGCGCCCGAGATGCAGGCTGATAGCGCCCGTGTTTGCGCCGACATCCAGGCACGTTGCTCCACGCCATACATGTTCCTGGATATATCGGTGTAGTGGCGACTCGTAGGAGCCAAACGCAAGAATATAGCGATCGATCAGGTAATAGGGATGTACGAGAAACTCGGAGCCAAAGTTATCTCGAACCCAACGAAATTGTCCGGGTGAAGGAGCAGTATCTCCATAACCGTGCTGGGCGAGCAAGTGTACAAACCGGTGTGGGCGGAGACCGCCAATAGGCCGCCCCACCAAACAGGACAATTCAAAAAGGCTGCGGGCGATTGGTTTCGTAATATCCATGGTTCTCAGTCCCTTCAAACTAAGCGACCCGTGCAAGACTGGCGGCTTTGTGAACTGCTCGCTGGGTTTGTCCAATGACGTAGTTCTTTGAAGAACGTAGCTGTCTTTTCAAAGAGCCTAGTGGCATCGATGAAAAATAGCACTGTTCAAAAAAACGCAAAATGTCTGCTCGTGGCATTGCACCAAGACGTTGCTTGTTGACACCCGCCCAATGAATGATTTTCCGGTAGGGGCTGTTGTCTTTGAGTTGCTCTAAGTCCAGTTGTTCGATATCACGAACCGCCCAGAGCATTAGTGGGATGCGGCCGAGCGAGAGAGTGCCTTGTTGTGCAAGTTTACTCAGCACATAGTTGAGGATGCCTTGATCACCCGGCATGAAGAATGACGGATCCTTCAGTTCAGGTGGATTTCCCCAGTGGAGCACCTCGCAAAAATCTTTACGTGAAACCAATCCGGGCGTGCCTACCCATTGCCCGGAATTAAACGTCTTGCCTGAGAACTTGAATTCGGGGTCGATCTTTCGAAGATATTCCAGATCAAAATAGAGCCGTTTGATCTCGTGGGCCGGTTGGGT
>JABABY010000195.1 GCA_014237955.1 Planctomycetota bacterium | reverse complement strand
TTCAACTTGTTCCAAACTCCAGGGTGTCACGGTTTTCTCATCATTCCATGCATCTGTTAAATCCGCTTGCAGTATGCCTCATCCCATGTTGAACTCATGCCGGGCTCCATCATCTATCTGAGTTCAAAATCACGGTTCGCAACAATGGGACGGTTGAACAGATACCAAAGACGCAAAAGCATTCCTGCCACTCGTTATGGCATAGCTGTAAATTATTCAGCAGAAAACGCAAATCTCAATAACGTAAATCAATATGTATTACGGTTTTTGAGTAAGTCTCGCCGTCGGAGTCATCAAATTCGGCAAGGTTTCGCTGGCAGATAGACCAGACCGACTGACGGTGGTAATTAGCGCAAAGATTATCAGCCGAACGCATTGATTGTCTGATGCAGAATTTGCGAGGGAGACTCTTTCTCACTTTGCTCGGAGGCGGCAGGAATCATGGTCTATAAAAGCCCATATTCTAGTGGCCTGAGTACGATTTTTCAACGAGCCGGCGTCACCCCACCGAGGCCGTTCAGGGCCGAATAATTCCACTTTTTGTCGGTTTTATCACTATTTGTACGTTCCTGACAGGATCTATCCAAACCACCATTTCCCGGTTAATTCGATTTGAGTCAGCCTCTTCCGGCAAACTGCAATAATCACGATCAAAAACTCCCGATGCCCCCAATCCAATTTTCAAAGCGATCTCGAGGCAAAACCACAATAGGAGAGGGAGGGCAAGGCTCGGCCCTGACAGACCATACAACCGTCACATGCAATCTTGCCCTTATGTCACATGCACCCGATTCAAGCAGAACACTGTAGACCCATCGTGCTAGGACCCATCGGCATTTTCAGCATGATCCGGTCGTCTAGCCCCATCGAAACGCATGTTGGTTACATGTGACTGGATGCGGAGAACTCGCACCACCTGAACTTGTTCTGTTTTTCAATAATCTTGCAACTAAATAGCCCGATAGGAAAAACATCGCTTTACACGCGGGTAGTTCCGAAAAATAGGTGCTGGAAAGTGTGTACTGATCCGGTCGAATTCTGCAACCTGTCGCATGAGTATTCGATTAGATAACGTGAGTCTTCAGGCACCGATTGACGGGCTAGCGTCACATTGCTGAATTACTTGAACAAAGCAGGTGAACAGGACACGAATAGGTCGCTCGCGAGTTGAACCAGTTTTTAGATAAGGAGATTGAAAATGATGAAATGGAACATTCTTTTAGGGTCGGTCGTTCTGACGTTCGCCCTTTGTACGCAAAGCTTTGGTTTTGGTCATAGGATGAATGCCTGTGGCTGTGATACCGCATGTGATACTTGCGGTTGTGAGCCCACTTGTGGTGCTGCTGCAGCTTGTGGTTGTGAAGCCACTTGCGGTGCTGCTCCTGCTTGCGGTTGCGAAGCAACTTGCGGTTGTGATTCGAAGTGCTGCCCCAAGATGAAGTATTACAAAAAGGTCTGCCACACGCGAGTCAAGCGTTGCAAAACCGGTTGTGGCTGCTGCACGACGAAAATGTGCGTCACGCATGTTAAGTATCGGCGTGTCCTTTGCCCGTGCAAGCACTGCCCGGATGACCTGATTTGTGCCGCTTGCAAGCCTTGTGGCTACACGACCTGCACCCCGTGTAATTGTGGTTGTGAAGCTGCCTGTGGTTGTGAAGCTGCCTGTGGTTGTGAGCCGACTTGTGGCGCAGCGGCCAGCAATGCTGCTCTCATGCCACCTACGCCCCAAGCTGATAGCTCGGCGTATCTGAATCGCTAAGGCGATTGAGTGACAATATTGAGCGACACGGCCCGTTCGGTGCTCCATCGGACGGGTCGTTTTTTATGCGCAACTCGACACCTCAACGACGCATACAGCATCCCCTTCCAGAAGACAAAGCATGTCGATGGCTGGATACGACTCTTCTAGTCCTCTGGGGGTGCTATTCAGCGCGACCCGTTTGCTGATACGGTCGTACACTGTACTGGCCGATGCAAATTTGGCTGGTCCCTATCCTGCCATTTTGTCCTACCGCTGCAATGTCTTTTTTCTTTGTCCCGCTCAAGGATGCGGTCTATGAAAAAATTCAAAAGCACCCGCATGCCACTCTGGCCGAACCTCGCTCGTCACTGCGCTGTGAGCGTGCGAGAGTTTGCGACACAAAAAAACAAACGGAGCTTTCACTATGAGATGGATTTTGACCGTGTTGCTGACTTTTTGTTGTTTTTCTGGCTTTGTTGCCCGTTCCATAGCGGTCAACGACGTTCCGACCACGTCCTCCGCAAAACCTGAAACCAAAATACCACTGTTGCCAATATCGATCGATTCCAGGCATGGCCCCGCCGAAGTAGGGCCACTACAAAGCGGTTTAAAAGTTTTCCAAGTTGCAGTGAATGCAACGATCGATCCAGGGACCGGATACGACAACCCCGCCACTTTTTGGGATGGAAAACTATTGCGACCGGTCATCCTCGCACCTCAGCCCAACGGCGGGGCCAAGATCGGCTGGACCGATACCGAAGGGACGATCCATATCACGCCGATCGACAATCAGGCACGCCGGTGTGGCGTAGATATGCTCATTGAAAAGGGTTCCTTAAGAGATCTGGTGGCACATGACGATGGTTCGGCTGTTTTGGTCTTGCAGGAAGGGGGCATGTATCTCATTCGCCTAAAAAACCAAGAAACTCTTTTTCAAAAGCGGCTCGCTGACAACTGGTGTCGTGATATTCACTGGGGGAGTGTCGCCTGGAATGGGCAGGTCTATGGAACCTATTTTGCGGTGCATAGCGGTGGACATGAGGGTGATGCTGTTCGTTTTGTCAGTGCCAATGGCGAAATTTTAGAAGGAGGCTGGGCCTGGGGGGTCAGTCACAGTATCGATATGAGGTTATCGACCGCAGGGGAGCAATTTATGCCACTAGCACTCTCCGATGCGTATCCGGGAACAGGCTTTTATTTCAATCACACCGCCAAACGTGTTTCCTACACATGGGGCGACTTCAGTGGTGGAACGGGTGGACGGATTGGAGGTCTGGTTGCTCTGAATGATAAAATGTTTATGGCGTTTTCGAGCAAACAGGGAGGCAGAAAACATTGGACCGCAGCCTTGGCTGATTTTTCCCAAATCGCACCCCACCAGCAATCAGTACATAAATATCTTCAGGACGCCGATACGGATCAGTTGAATGTCAAGATAGCCCGCTATGGATCGGATCGAATTCTCGTTTCCTGGCTGGAATCTGAAAGTTGGGAAAGAAAATTTCAACTCTACGACAGCAAAGCGGAACCGATCGGTGCGACAGAGGTTTTGCCAGTACGGGCATCACCTCGGGCAGATTTTAAACAAATGCCCCGCGGTGGCGTCACCTGGGCTCACGGTTGGTGCGAAGGGGGGAAAACGCTGACAGTCATCCAAATGGATGCTGATGTTGAGAAAAACTTTACTGACAAAGGACGTGTGGTGCAGCGCACCAACTTTGCGAACAAACCGTTCGACTTAAAATCGAAAGCGATGCTCCATTGATCGAAGCGTATCCTTTGTCAACCAACGGTTCTCATTGGCCCTAAAAACCAAAACCCGCTGCTCACCGGTGTAGGGTAGCAGCGGGGTTTTGATCTTGGTTTTCAGGAGGACCAGCTGGTCACCTTCGTGGACCACCACCGCGATTGCCACCACTGCGATTG
>JABABY010000194.1 GCA_014237955.1 Planctomycetota bacterium | reverse complement strand
CAACTACCACATCGATGGCTTTCGCTTTGACCTCGCTTCCATCCTTAGTCGCGATCGTGCGGGCCACTTGGTTGCCAATCCGCCCCTGGTCGAAATGATTGCAGAAGATCCCATGCTGGCTGACACTAAAATTATTGCCGAAGCGTGGGATGCTGCGGGGGCTTACCAAGTCGGCACATTCGCCAATCTCCGGTGGGCAGAATGGAATGGTCACTATCGAGATGATATTCGTGGTTTCTGGCGGGGCGACGAGAATCTCCGCGGCAAAATGGCCACACGCCTCGCGGGATCGAGTGATCTGTACCAACGAGGCGGCCGCAAACCATACCATAGCATCAACTTCGTCACCTCCCACGATGGATTTACGATCAATGATCTGGTCAGTTACTCGCGAAAGCATAATGAAGCCAATGGTGAAGGCAACCGCGATGGAGACGACAACAATCACAGTGCCAATTATGGTGTTGAGGGACCCACAGAACGAGATGATGTAAATATCATTCGGAACCGGCAAATCAAAAACATGCTCGCCACATTACTCGTGAGTCAGGGTGTGCCAATGATTGTTGCTGGTGATGAATGTCGGCGGACACAGCATGGGAACAATAATGCGTACTGTCAGGACAATGGGATCTCATGGTTTGATTGGTCGCTGGTGGATAAAAACCAGGATCTTGTCCGTTTTGCCCGCAACTTGATTGAATTCCGAAAAAGCGAACCTACCCTTCGTCGAGAATATTTTCTCGAAGGGACGGCAAGCAAGCCGGGTGAACTACCCGATGTGAGTTGGTATGACTCAGAAGGCGAAACAATCAATTGGGATTGTGATGAAAAAACGTTAACGTGTCTTCTTCGGGCGGTGGGCGATTCAGAAGGACATGCCACAGGCCGCCATGTACTGATTTTATTTAATCCGTGTGATCACGACATGGAATTTGTGCTGCCCGCCAAATCACGCTCTTTTGACTGGCATTTATTTTGCGATACTGCTGCGGACAGTCCGAATGATATTTTTGCAGACGACAGTGGCCCTCCCATGCCTAGACATCGGAAGTTAAAACTAGGCTACCGCTCTATGGTCTGTTATGTTGCACAGATGAAGACACTCAGCCGTGGCCATGCGGGAGGCTGATCAAACAGATCGCCTCATTTCTAGCCATCGATTGATAATCCTCGTGCCGCGAGCCAGTCACGAACCTCCCGGTCCTCAAGGAGTGCCTTGAGCGCGAGCAAAGCAGGGCGATTCATTCGCGAAGAAGGTGTAACAAAATCGAACTGTTCGTGACGGATGGGTATAAAACCCAAGCCCTGCTGGGCCGCGACCGACTCAATTGCAATTCCCCAATCGGCGCGCCGCTGGGCCACCGCAACTGCGACCGCATTGTGGCTCTTGGGCTGTACTTCATAGCCGAGTGGACGGGCTCCGGCAAGTAATTTGTCGAGAAGGATCCTGGTACCACTCCCTTGATTGCGACCCACCATGCGACAGTCTTTGTCACGAATTGCCGATGCGATCGCATCACCTGCCGAGCAGCCTTGAAAGTGAGCATCCCCACGGCGATATACCAGCCCCTGCTGACGATGGTAGCCCGAGATCAACTCCATATTGGGCCCTAAAAACGGACGGTTATATTGATCTGTCTTCTCACAAAGCAGATGGATACCGGCCAGATCACACTCCTCCCTGCGAACAGCTTCGAGGCCGCCTGTACTCCCGACAGCCATACACTTTGTGCGAAATCCTTGCTCCTGCAGACGGCTAAGGAGGTAATCTAGCCCCACGCAATGGCTACCGATTACGACTAAATCCGCAAGCTGCAATTCTGTTCCAAGTAATTGGACCCTCACAGGGGTATCGGCTTCCAATAATTCTTCGTGCCGCCCGATTGTAATAAATCCATCTGCACGACCGAAGGTAGTTACAGAACCTGAACCTTTTCCCATCGGGTAGGCTACAAGATCGGTATTTGTTTCCGTTTCTGTGCCAGGCACAAGTCCAACAAGCATGTACTCCGTGCGGCCAATTTCGGAAATCACTTTTATCGCCATCTTGGCATTGACAACCGAGCGCGATGCGCGGAGGTTTGCCGCCGCATCAACGCCACCGAGCTTGCGGATAACGGGGGCTACAAATTCATGAAAAGTAAAAATGGCCGACGTGGGAAACCCGGGGAGTACGACCACTGCTTTGCCTGCCTCCACGGCCAAGCAAACCGGTTTTCCTGGCTTGAGGGCAATTCCGTGTGCGACAATTCCAGGAGTTTTTAATTCTTCTACAACCCGGTAGCACAGGTCACCCGCCCCCTTGCTGGTTCCTCCCGAAAGTAACACGATGTCGGCTAGCTTCTGGGCTTCGGAAACGATTTTCTTTAGTTGTTTATAATCATCGCAGACAATGCCTAGTCGCAATGGGTCGGCACCGAGCTCTCGAACACTATCGGCAAGAATCTGTGCATTGCTGTCGTAGACTAGACCAGGCTGCATCTCGCTTCCCGGAGAGATAATTTCGTCACCGGTCGAAATGATTGCCACCCGAACCCGGCGGTATACCGGTACCGATGCGATGCCAATTGCAGCAAGCACTCCCGTTTCTCTGCTACCAAGTGTCGTTCCAGAAAAAAGAACTGTTTCTCCATGTGCGATATCAGTCCCCGCCCAGGAAATACCGAAGCCTGGTGTTACTGCGCGACGAACACATAATCGATCGCCTACCGTGTCGGTATGTTCGATCATGACTACGGCATCCGCGCCGCGAGGGAGCATTCCTCCCGTTGCGATAGCCATCGCAGAACCTGACACCACTTCTCCCTCGGGCCGCTGACCACTGGCAATCGACTCCCGACACAGTGTCAGCTCTTGGGGCGATTCCTCATTTGCAGCATACGTATCTGCCGCACGGACAGCAAAGCCATCATAATTGGAGCGGTCGAAACTAGGAACGTTATTTGTGGCTACAATATTTTTCGCAAGAATGCGTCCTAGTGCATTTTCTATATCAACATCTTCATGATCAACTTTTGATAACTCAAGCGACTCGTGAAATCGACGTTCTGCCTCATCACGATCGATAACATTCAAAAATTGCGATTGGACACGATCAGACATCAGACCCTAGTCGTATAAACAAACATCAACGTGCGATCCTTCAGCATAGCCCTCACTATCTTCAGGCACCACGACAAAACCATCTGCGCGGGTCGTTGAAGAAAGCACGGATGCTCCCGAAGTGGCAATTGGCTCAATCTCTCCGTCAATCAACAACACTCTTGCATAGTCAACGCGTCCAACCATCGAAATTAATTTTCGCCGCAATCGGTAGTTTCGCTTGCGGTAAGGCCAATCGCGACCGAGGCCTCCAAGGAGGCGGACTGCGCGACCGACAAAAAAATCGTAGCCACAAAGACAAGAAACGGGATTGCCCGGCAAGAGAAACACCAGTCGTTTTCCAAGTCGGCCCATGCCAATCGGACTGCTCGGTCGCATCGCGACACCATGAATATTTAATTCGCCATGCTCGGCAAGCAGCATGGGCACATGATCTTCTTGGCCAACACTCGAGCCCCCCGAAACGACCACAATATCGACATCGGCCATAAGGGCTTTGAGTATTTGCTGCGGATCGTCAGGGATAATTCCCGCATGGGCTGCCAGGCCACCATCCCGACGGATCAAGGA
>JABABY010000193.1 GCA_014237955.1 Planctomycetota bacterium | reverse complement strand
AATTGTTTCCGGAGTTGCTTCCCCAAAAAGTGTTTTTTGAGGAATTTCTAAAGTGGTGATCGATACCTTACGATTGGATTTTTCGGTGAGGTTAAAGTCGAACGGCATCGAACCTGTATAATCGCGCAGCAGATAACCGCCGGTCCCAGCAGCTAGCAATAGCAATAGCGAGATACACTTTCGCATCGATGCTTCTCCATGATCAGCTTCAGTTCGTCTGAAAGCCTCTTGAGAAGTGTGGAGAATAGCGATCGCGCCCGGACCACTCCAGATCAATTTAGATCCGTTGAGAAGTCCGGTCGTCTGCTAGCTAATGGAATATTTCTGGGTTACCGGCGGATTTCGGCCAACAGATGTCCGATTTCCGGTAGGATCAATTTTTCCATTGCTAGGCGTACAGCTGCCGGAGAGCCGGGCATGGTCAGAAGCAACGTTTTTTCGATGATGCCTCCAAGAGTGCGGCTAAGCATGGCAGCCGGACCAATCTCCTGAAAACTCAGATGACGAAATAGCTCTCCATAGCCAGGAAGCGGTCTGGTTAGCAATGCTGAGATGGTCTCGTATGTTTGATCGCGGTGGCTGATACCCGTACCACCAGTCACCAGAACAGCGTCCACGTTCGGCTCTTTGATGAGTCGCATAATCTGGTCGGTTAAGAGAACAGCATCGTCCGGTATGATTTGTCTATCAAAGATCCGATGGCCAGCTGCAACAGCCAGATCGATAATCGTCGCACCCCCAATATCGGTTTCGATCGTACGGGTATCACTCAGAGTAAGAACCGCAAACGAGGCACTTTCGGGCGCATTTTCACGGTGCTTTGAGACAGTATCACTCATGCTGTCAATTTTAAGCTTCTTTTGGCTAAGCCGGAATATAGGCCCGAATACCCGGCTGTATTGAGCAAAAAATCTGGATTTTCTGTAACGAGAGCCTTTGAAAACGTATACTAGAGAAACGGCTAAAGTATGAGATTTCCCCGTAGATCGGCAAGTCGCCATCCCAGAAGTTCCAGGTCGTTCGTGAGGATGCAGATGTTTCCAAAATCCAGCCAGCTTGTCTGGGCAATTGCCATCCTAGTCGTTGGCGTCTGGGAATTTGGTGTGGCATCGGCAGTTGCCCCGGCTGAAATCGTTAAATTAACAACGGGTGGCGAAATCTATGGCGACTTGATCAACCAGGATGAATCTCCACGGATTCGTTACGTCATTCGCCCCTATGCCGGAGGAGAAATCACCCTTCCGGCATCTCAGGTGGTCAGCATCGTTTCCCAGCGGCCTATTGAGGAAGAATATCATCGACAGTTAGTCGAGCATGGCGATTCGGTTCAGGATCACTGGGAGATGGCGGAGTGGTGTCGTGCTAAAAAATTAATAAAGCAGCGACAATTTCATTTGGAACGAATCGTCCAACTGGATAGCAATCATGCAGCTGCTCGCCGGGCTTTAGGGTATGAGCGGGTTGGTGACAAATGGATGACTCGCGATGAAAAAATGAAGGCCAAGGGATACGTTAAATACAATGGCCGTTGGATGCTTCCTCAAAAGGTTCATCTTGAGGAGAAAAAGAAGAAAGAAAAGCAGATTGAAAAAGAGTGGCATGAAAAGATAAAACGATACCATGGCTGGCTCACAGGCAATAAGGGTGTTGTTGCCAAGGAATCCCTGTTGGCAATAACGGACCCGCACGCCACAAAAGCACTCATTCACTACTGTGGAAAGTCCAAGTCTCGCCAACATCAGGAAATGTATGCCAGCGCGCTGGCCAATGTCGGCACCGAGCAGGCATGGAACATTCTGATAAAAGCGACACTAGATAGCTCCGATGAGGATTTCCGTGAGCACTGTTTTGAATTACTCGAAGAGCATAAACCTAAGTCGGCGGTAGCCTTCTATGTGAAGGCTTTGAAGGACAAGGATAATCAGCGCGTGAATCGGGCTGCTAGAGGGTTGCAGTATACTGGTAATGCATCGGTCATTAGCCCGCTGATCGATGCACTCCTTACGGAACATCGGACCAAGGAAGGTGGCAGTAGTCCGGGAGCCGTATCGACAAGTTTCGGTGGGGTTGTGGGAGGCCCTCAGAGCAGCAGCTTTTCCAGTGGCGGGGCCGCAAAGATTGTCATTCGCCGGTACCAAAACAAAGAGGTCAATCAAGCTCTTTTTGAATTAACCGGCAAAGACTTTCATTTCAATCAAAGTGCGTGGAGACAGTGGTACGCCAGGCAAAAACCTACGGCACCCAAGATCAATTCGCGCCGTGATGATTGACGCCGTGATACGATCAAGTTTTTCCCGATCGGTCGCTACTACATTTATGTAGCCAGTTTATGCGGCGACACTCTCTTTGACGCCCATAGAATGACGTCGGGATCCCCAGCCTTGGGATAGAGCGTTCACGGCCACACGATCCTCGAGATTTGGCCGGAAAATGGTTAAAAGTAACAGGGGCAGATACCATGCCATGTAGAGTCCCCCGCCGTGGGCATTCCAAAATTGACTACCAAGCATCATCGCTGCGGTGCAACTCATCAGGGTGCCCAAATTCTTTTGTGCCGGCCAGATAGCAAAACTTCCACCTAAAGCCACAAAAGTAGCAATCACTGGAAGACGGTACACAGCATCAATGTGTTTCCAGAAGCCTTCGAGGTTACTAAGTTTGGGTGTTGCGATGCCGAGCATCTGTTGCACATCTACCACAAAGGCATCGTTCGAAGAATAAAAGGCAACAATACCGATCGAGATTGTCAGAGCAACTACAATACCACCTGTGAAACGAAACACTCCACGTCGCCAATAAAAGCTGATCCACAGTGGGAGAAGAAAAAGTGGATAGTAGATGACGCCAATTGCCATGCCGATAAAGAATCCCGCAATCATAGGCCTTCGGTAGGTTACCACTGCCCAGACCAGTAGTGCTGCAGGTAGGACATGAGCAACGCGTCCGGTCATTTCTGCCGTATAAGGAATTAACAGGTAGAGAACAGCAGCGGCAATTCCGGTTTTGATGTTGTCAAAGTGTCTATAGCCAATCACGATCATTCCGATCACAACCGCAAGATGAGATAGGATGGCAAGACTTTTTGCGGCAGCAATCCGTCGTGGATCATGCAGGCGATCGATGGAATGCGATGATTCCTCCAGGCCACTTGCAAAAAAGGTTTGTGTCGAAATTTCTGGAAGTAGTGAGAGGAGCGGATTACGTGGGCCGTATCGTTCAAGCCCCGTTTTTTCACCAGAGTCATCTTTCACGGGCGACTCGTTTTTATCGACTTCCTCGTTAACAGCAGCTACCAGTGCAGGGGCTTGGGGATCGAGTTCAGTTGGGTCGCTGTTGGCAACGTTGGCCATAAGAAAAAGCAATAAGGATATACCCAAAATAGTCATACCGCCCACCGAGAGGTTCGGTTCGAGCAGTGGGCGACGGACCATCATGGAGTCCATCAACATCCGCACCAAAAAAAGTCCTCCAATGACAAAGAGCCAGATATAGCCAATCCGTCCGATAGCGGTAGCCGTACTCTCCGCAGGCGAGGCTGTACTGTAAGCAACCAATACCAGGCCGGGGGCAAAAAGAATCAAGCCCACCAAGTCCAGGTTGCGCACGCTCCAAAAGCGGCTGAATTTGAAATAGACGCAGATCGTTAGCAGCGATGAAAGATACACCCAATTCATGGGATGTATCTTCTGGTAGTCAAAGAGAATGTCCTGCATATCGGGTTCGCCTGCGTTCGCCTAGAA
>JABABY010000192.1 GCA_014237955.1 Planctomycetota bacterium | reverse complement strand
AGTGCCCCGAGACCCAACACCGATTCGCCCAGAGCAATCCCCAGAAACATCGGTGTCTGTGGCAGACTGCCGAGCGGAGTGTTGGCAAACTGTTCGACAAACCAATCCGGAGCCCCGCCGTCAAGCCATTTACCGATGGCGGCAAGGAGGAAGGTGACTACAAAAAGGAGCGTGATCGATAAACGCATCACCGTGCGGGCCACTCGACAGGTCACCATGCAAACCTCCATTGATTCTTTCTGAGCCGCTCCATCAATCGTGAAGACATAACTTACCAGTCTTAGGAGAGCATACAACAAGAAATTAACGAATTCAAAAAAGGCTTTCTGATGTAACACATTGCAATGAAGTCGATTTCGTCTTCCTTCTGCGGATACCGCATTTTACTCTTCATCAGCAAGGGTCTCGACGGGATGGTCTGCGTGGCGTAAAAAGACCCTCCCTGCGAAATCGTTTCGCAGTGAACAAGCCACCAGAAAACTGTTGATGGAGACAGATCAATGCCGAGACTAAATGTGGTTGAAGCGAGTGAAGCCACCGGAGAAGTAAAAGAAATATTTGGCGCTTTTGAGCAAAAGCTCGGAAAGGTCATCAATATCTTCAAGGGCATGGGAAACAGTGCTGCCGCCCTCAAGGCCTATACCGGTCTTTCCGGCGCAATGGCCGCCGGCGAACTTGCACCAGAGGATCGTGAAGCCATTTATCTCTCGCTGAGCGAAAAGAACGATTGCGGCTACTGCGTGGCCGCCCATACGATGCTTGCCCAGAAGGCGGGTCTCTCGGCCGATGAGGTCATCGAATTTCGCCGCGGCGGCTCGAGCAACGCCCAGCGCGACGCGCTGATCAAATTTGTCTTCCGCGTCGTTGAGACCAACGGATTTGTGGGCGATGCCGAAGTCGAGGCGGTGCGAAATGCCGGTTACACTGATGGGCAGATTGCTGAAGCGGTGGCGATGATCGCCCTGGTCACGTACACCAACCTGTTCAACCACGTGTTCGGTTCGGAACTCGATTTCCCGCCCGCACCTGATTTGAGCTGATCCGCAGGATTTTTTTCGATATTCAGTCGCCGGTTGAACTGTTGGCTGATTTACGCGTCTGATGCATTCGTTCATCAAGTGCGGAACGAATCGATTCGGTGACTTTGTCGCCCAGGGCCTTCGAGCCCTCTGGCGTAAAATGCACGTTGACCGGTCGCTGGATATCGGCAAGTTGCGGCACAGCAAAACGATAAAGATCGTCGATGGCAATCTCGTGTTTCTGCATAATTTGGCGGGCCACCTCGTTATAGCGGGCCACATCGGCAGTGTCCCGATGCGGACGCACCTTACCCTTTGGCACCGGCGTAGTGTTCGCAAAAAGAGGCGTTGCACCACTTGCCAGAATCAATTCGACGATCCGGCGTAGTTGCCGCGCATAGGTCTGCAAGTCTGCCTGGGGAGGGTCGGAAGGATTGTCCGA
The DNA here is from genome assembly GCA_014237955.1 of Planctomycetota bacterium. Classification (GTDB taxonomy): domain Bacteria; phylum Planctomycetota; class Planctomycetia; order Pirellulales; family UBA7805; genus UBA7805. Next base: position 2,438 of record JABABY010000192.1, on the reverse strand, counting down.
GTTTTGGCCATCCGATTGCACCCGCTTTAGATCGTGAAGCCCGAAGTTAAAGTGGACAACATCGAAGTCTCCTCCTTCCAACTCGAGCCACTTCTCGATTCGAGCCACTCCCTTGGTCGTCCCCTCACAATTTTCCTCCGGCCGCACAACCACCGCTTCCCCCTCGAGGGCCGAGACCACGGCCTGGTGGTAGCCCATGGAGATCGAATCGCCAAGCATCAAGATTCGTGGTAGCAGACGGGTATCGGCATCCGCTGCCCAGCGGATGCCTTCAAAGACATGCTGGCGACCGAATTCAGTGTCGAGTGACCGCACATCGTGTCCGAGTTCCGTATAAAAAAATCGGCCGCCATGTTTTTCAGTTGTCCAGGCAATCGGGTGATCTTTTCCCATTGGCTTTCCACCCAGCTTTTGGAAAAACTCTCGAACCGGCTCGTAAGATGACTCATCCACCCGCAACAAAACTTTCACTCCCGGCAGCCCCGTCACGCTCCGCGTGTGATTGGACCAGTCCGCGGCGTACCAGAACTCGGGGCCATAACCTTTGACCGACGGATGCTCTTTGGCGGTCGGGTCGACGATGACCTTTGCGTTTTGAAAAGTCGAGTCACTATCAAAATCGCAACCACCAATATCCAGGAGCCAAGGCCATTCTTGCTGACGCACCAGCGCGGCATGCAGGCCCACGATCCCATGGCCCCGCGCGAACCACTGCTCGACTGCCTTGCGCGATGCTGCGGGAAGCACGTCCGACAAGCCGTTGGCGTTATTCAAAAGCAGCACGTCGTAGCGATCCAGGACTTCAGGCTTTAAATCACGGTGATGTTCGGTCACATCGATTTTCATTCCCTGCTTGTCGCCCTCAAGCACCAGCCAACGATTGATCGCAGGAATTTCCGGATGCCGATAGTCTCCTGTGTCCGAGTAGACGAGTACGCGGAGCGGCTTGTGAACTGCCTCTTTTACTTCTCCTGTCTCGTGCGCAACAGCTTGGCACGCCCCAAACACGACAGTAAAGGCCAGCAAATGGAGTAGGAAACACCGGAGATGCAAAGCAGACATGATGATTCCTGACAGAGAGAACCCGCGACTGAAAGAAACCGCCGATTGTATCAGATACGGCCTGTTTGCTACATCAGGCCGCACGGCCTAGAGGGATTACTTGAGCGAATGGCGGGTGCTCACTTTCTCGCTGCTGCATCGGCAACACTGCGTCATCGCGATCAGCCAGGTCCTGATACAGGGCTAGTTCTCGAGCAAGCTTCTTCTCCAAAAAACGACACATCCATACCGGACAGACGTAATGCCACTGGCCCGCAGCCCCACTACCAAGATGTTTACCATGTAAAAGTGTTTTTTGATCGAACTCTTTAAAGCTTGTATAAGAGGCGGCTAAGATCTTGTTTTTGGAAAACGATGTTGCGCACTCAACGCGGTCGCGCGTGGCCCTATCAATGGAAAGCGACAAAAAAGAAGCTAGGGAATTAAAGAGATACTCGTAATCGTCTTTGAATCGCTCGTAACGCAGGAGACAAATTTCCTTGTCGGAATCGAGATACCTTTGCAGTCGCCCATATCCTTTGCGAACATAGCGCAGCCCCCGGGATATGGTCCATCACACCGTTGGATTCCATCCCTGTCGCATCACGCTCTGTAGATCGTCGTCTCCATCGAGATCTCTACTAATGCGGAAAAAGGAACAAAACAAGTCACACGGATGTCGATAAGTGATCACCACTTTGGAATCGACGTCGACCCACTCGTGTGTTTTATACACATCGGTTCCGAGGTGGGACAAGACTTGATAGAGCATCGTCGAACCGCTGCGGCCGGGGCTGTATTGCAGGACTTTGACTGCTTTGTTTGAATCCGGTTTTCTCTCTTCAATACCGGACTTCTGAAGTGGGGCAACAAGTTTCGACACAATATCCTCGAAATGAGGGAGATTGCCTGGTTGGTGCATGCATTGCAACAGGCCGGACGTGGCCTCGTGATACAAAGTTCCATATCGTCACTCTCAGACTCGATCTTTGCGTATATTTCAAATCCGCTTGATATCGCTTTTACAAGAATGGGCAGCGCGTTATAGAAAGCGAAGAATCCGTGTGTAGAGGGCGACATCACTGCAGGCAACAATCTGTTGAAAGTCTTGCGTCGCGCCACTTAATGTCGCACTTTGTGGGGTGATGGCAGCGACAAGGAATGGCCTACACAGGGCTTTTTCCTATTAGACACCAGCGTAATGTGGCAGTGAAGCGGGTCGTGGGTTGCCCTGAAAGAAAAAGTGGTTCGCAAGCGATGAACACTTTATGAACCTGTCCGCAGAAAAGTCTCTACGGTCGCCTTCGTCGCGGCAAGAGTGACAGACCCAAGAGGGCCAAAAGAATCGCTTCCGGTTCGGGTACGGCCGGGGACGGGCCGTACGGATTGACCGCCAC
>JABABY010000191.1 GCA_014237955.1 Planctomycetota bacterium | reverse complement strand
TCCGAGAGAAGGTGGGCAGTCGATGATCACATAGTCGTACTGGTCGGCAACTTCAGTAAGCTTTTCTCGTAAAATCAAATCTCGTCCTGCCACCCCGGCAAGCTCCATCTCGGTGGCGGCTAAGTCAATATGGCTTCCGGCACACGAGAGGTTCTTATCAGTTTTTCGCGTCGCCTCAGCAAGGGTCGCTTTGCCACAGAGTACTTCGTAGATTGACGGCTCACCAGGAGTCAACTCAATACCCATGTGCAGTGTAGCATGAGCCTGCGGATCCATATCGATCACCAACACCCGCTGACCTCTTTCTGCCAGCGCAGCTGCAATGTTGACCGTGGTGGTTGTTTTTCCAACGCCACCTTTCTGATTGATGACGGCAATCGAACGCATAGAAAGCTCCTTGTAGGCTGACTTCCGGTGCAAAATCCGGCCTGGGGATTGTAGGATTCCCTCCTACCCGGGCATAGGTCAATTATCGGGGGGATTCTGCCCGGAGAACCTTCTTCCGGAGACGCTATCACTACTTTCTTTCCAATAGCTATTTTGCGCACCTGAAGGCGCAATAGATCAAGAATATCGGCCCGGGAAACTTCGAGAGATGACTTTTCGGCCCGTCCCATCGGGCTTCCATAGTCAACGGTTAAAACGTTTGTCCCAAGGCAACTCAAAGGTATCTGCTACGGCTCGATTGGTCACTGCTCCGCAACAGATATTGACCGCGCTGGCAAGCGATGGACACTGTTCTGCACCTGCAGGCATCCCCATTTGTGCCAGTTGCAAAACCCATGGTAACGTCACGTTACACAACGCAAACGTACTGGTGCGGCCCACCGCCCCAGGCATATTTGTGACACAGTAGTGCAGCACGTTATCAATGATGTAGGTCGGTTCGCTATGGCTGGTAGGACGACTTGTCGCAACACAGCCTCCCTGATCAATGGCTACGTCGACCAACACACTTCCCGGTTTCATCAAACGTAGATGCTCTCTTTCTATCAGACAGGGCGCCTTGGCACCCGGTATCAGCACTGCTCCGATAATCAGGTCCGCACGCTGTAATTGTTCTCGGATTGTGTGTCGGTCACTAAAAAGCACGTTGACATTCGCCGGCATGATATCATCGAGGTAGCGAAGCCGATCCATATTGATATCTAGGATATTTACATTTGCACCAAAACCGGCAGCGATTTTGGCAGCCCCGGTCCCCACAACGCCCCCACCTAAAATCGCAACATGTGCGGGGGCAACGCCAGGAACACCACCTAGGAGGATGCCCCGGCCCATTTGTGGACGCTCCAGATACTTGGCACCCTCTTGGACACTCATGCGACCAGCGACTTCGCTCATTGGGGTGAGCAATGGCAAAGTTCCTGCATCATCCGTGAGAGTCTCATAAGCGACCGCAATACATCCTGACGCAATCACCGCTTCGGTAAGTTCGCGATCGGCAGCAAAATGAAAATAAGTAAATATTAGCTGGCCCTTGCGCAACATCGGCCACTCTTCCCGGAGTGGTTCCTTGACCTTAACGATCATCTCTGCACGATCAAACACCGTTGCCGCATCAGCAACTATTTCAGCACCGTGCTTTACATAGTCACTGTCCTCTAGGCCGGAACCGATCCCCGCTCCACTTTCCACCATCACCTGATGTCCAGCACGGGTTAATTCTTCAATGCCAACAGGAAGCAACGCAACTCGATACTCGTCCTTTTTGACTTCGCAAGGTAGACCAACGATCATGTATCTTTCCGATCAACATCTAAAAACGTTTTCTTATCCGCCGATTTTTTCGATGATGTTTTAATTTCGTCGCGGCGGTCATCCCTATCCCGTCGGCGCAGGTATAGCTTAATAGGCACCTCTTCACATTCTAAATTATCACGCATTGCCCGCAGCAAGTAGCGGCGATAGGTTGAAGAGAAGGACTTGGGATTTTTACAAAACATAACTACTGTAGGTGGCTGAGTACTTACCTGGGTAGCGTAATATATTTTTGACTGATGATGGTGATCCAGTGGTGGGGGATTGTACTCTAACGCACTTTGTACAATTTGATTGAGCTTTGAGGTAGCGACTCGTGAATTTGCCTGTTTAAATAACATTTGCGCATGATTTAACAGTGCTTTGACATTTTTGCCCGTACGGCCGGTAATAAAAGCGATGGGCACGTACGACATGGTGCGAAAAGTATCCTGCAAATACCTCACCCATTTTTCTGTGGGCATCGTCCCTGCATTCAGGTCCCATTTGTTGACCACAAAGATACAGGGCTTGTAATGTTCGACGATATAGTCGCAAAGTTGCTTGTCCACTTTGCTGATCCGCTGACTGGGATCAAAAAATACGAGTACCACATCCGCTCGCCGGATACTTCGTTGCGCTCGATGGGCCCCATAAAAATCGATGTCCGCCTTGATACTCTTTGTGCGGCGCAAACCTGGTGTATCGATCGCAGTGAAGGTTTTTCCATCCAATTCAAACTGCACATCCACGCTGTCTCTAGTGGTTCCCGGAACCTCGCTCACAATCATCCGCTCCGCTCCCGCCAGCGTGTTAATAAAAGTACTTTTTCCCACATTGCGCCGCCCCACAATAGCAATTTTGGGATTTTCGCTATCGCCTTCAGATGCTCCTTCCTGGTCCGATTTGGGCAAGCGATCCGTGATCATGTCAAGTAATGTATTGCGCCCACGATTTTGCAAAACACTTGTACAAATTAGCTTGCCTCTCCCAAATTTATAGAATTCGTCGGCCTGTGGGTCGAGAGACTCACTATCTGTTTTATTAGCAACGCAAATTACAGGAGTATCAACGTACCGCAGGCGCCGGGCTACCTCTTCATCGAGCGGCATAATCCCAGCCTCAGTATCAACTACAAATAAAATGAGTTTGGCAGAATCGATCGCCGTCTGAATCTGATCGTCAATCTGATCCGTCAGATTGTCCACATCATCAATCCCCATACCACCAGTATCGACCAATTCAAAATAGACGCCTGCGTGGCACATCAAATACGACATGCGATCGCGTGTTACTCCGGCGGTATCATCAACAATCGCCAATCGCTTCTTCGCAAGCCAATTGAAAATGCTGGACTTGCCAACATTTGGACGACCGATAATTGCAATTTGTGGAAGGCCCATAATGATCAACTCGGTGAGGCAACGGATAGCCACGAGGGCGTTACTAGAAATCCCGGATCAGTGATCTCACAAATTGTCCAAACGAAGATACACTCGATAACGGTATCCAGAGGAAAAGGCGGCGGCAGCAGATCTGGAAGAAAAGCCGAGTCCAGCAACCCTAACACTGATATAAACCGAGAGTCCCATTCGGAGTGCAGTGGATATTACAAATAATAACGAAAGACAAATACCATATCCACCGGCAACCACTGGTCACATTTCCGCTATACCCCCTATACTTATGAAAACCCCAAACAATCCCTGAGAACCGCCTCATGAACCGGCAAACGCAAGAAACAAATCTTCGTCAAAGCCTGGCCCAAAAGCTAGAAGACCTCAAGCGGGCCGGCGTCACACATCTTGGACGCGCAAGTCCTCAACCACCCATTGCAGCATCTTCCAATGCAGAAGAGGCTTCTCAGCCGAACGATCTTGATGGGGATCTAACAATCCTTGCAGAGGAGGTTGCCGCGTGTGATCGCTGTCAGGAGCTAGCAACGAGCCGAAATCAAACCGTCTTTGGTGCCGGCAATCCCCATGCTCGCGTCTGTTTCCTCGGAGAGGCGCCGGGGGCCGAAGAGGGCCGCCAAGGAAAACCATTTGTTGGGCGCGCCGGGAAGCTATTGACCGATATTCTGGAGAAAAACTGATTTACCCACCAGTTTTAAAAATACTTTCAGTTTTAATGAAAAAAGAGTTTCCATATCAAAAAAATTGGAAAATGTCCGACACTCATATTGCATGGTGGGAGTTAATTCCAA
>JABABY010000190.1 GCA_014237955.1 Planctomycetota bacterium | reverse complement strand
CACTGTTTGGATATTCCCTGCGAACCAGTGAATAATGATAATCAGCGTCCTGATAATGCTTTCTCGAAAAATCAACGCCGGCAGTTGCCATTAGACTATCGTCCGCCAGCGATCCTGTCGGATGATTGAGCCGGACTTTTTCAAAAGCCCGTAAAGCTGAACCTTGCAGATCATTAAATGGCCGCGTCTTGTCAATCATGTTTGGCGTTAAAATAAACTCTGGGCTTTCTTGTTGGCGACTTTGCCAATATTGACCAATGGCAAACTGGCGGGCGACCGCCACATCCATGTGACGTGATCGCTTATAATTGGCAAGCAACTTTTCATATGATTCGAATGCTTCTGGATAATCATCTTCGAAAAAATGCGTCTCGGCGATCATAAATAGCGTGTCTTCATGCAGGGCCGAGTCTGGCGAGTAGTTTGCGGCTTTTTCATAACTAGTTCGGGCCGCATGATATTTTTTGTTCGAAAATTGTGTTTCTGCCTCAGTAAAATGAGCTTGGGCCACCTTATCATCTTTGCCGGGTGCACCAATCCAGGGCAATGTGTTTACATAAGGAATGTTTTCCGCAATGTGCTGTCCCGGAATATAATCCAATGTTGGCTTCGGGGCAGACACATCGGTTACATCGATCTCTTTTTCGATCTCTGTAGAGGACTCTTTCGCTTCGCCATGATGGCTGAATGCTGATGTTGCGCAACCAGACAACAACGGTATCCAGAGCACAACCGGACCAAAGTAACTGAAGATCAAGAATCGCATGTGATCCATTTTTTCCCGCCAATATTTGCCACGACTGCTACAACGACCGCTTTCATAGAATTCGACGAAAGAAAGTCTTGTTTTCTCTTACTCGTTTTCTAATCGCTGTCAAGAAATCTTAACTGGTCCTGCATCTTGGGTTTCCTGCCCAGCAAATGACTAATGGTGTGATTGAGGACACCTCTCAACTCACCACGGACATTTCTTTCAATCTCCTTGTTTCGTACATCCTCAATATTTCCGCGGGCAAGATCCTTCAATGCCTCTAAGGCTTCTCCGCTCAGCGACACCACATGACGTTTTCCCGGACGGCAACCAGCACAGAGCACACCACCGGCCAGTTGGCTGAAAGCAATCCGTTTCTTTGGGGCGATTACCTTTCCGCATTCAACACAATTTTCAAAAGATGGCATGTGGCCCAACAATCGCAGGGCATTTAATTCAAAAAACAATACTTCTGCCATCGCATTGTCATTTTTCGATAATGCTTCAAGGACGGTCGCAGCAACATCGAATAACTCTGGATGGGGGTCATATTCATCCGTTAGACCCAATAGCAATTCGGCCAGATAATAACCCGCATAGAGCGAACCCAGATTGTGTGCTGCTGGCCGAAAGCGGTGTTCGAGTTTTGCTTCGGTCAACAGGTCCAACCCACCTGACGATTTGCGGAGGAACACTATGCGACAACAGGTTAGAAGGTCAAGAGCAGAGTCAAAGGGGCCTTTGTGACGATAAGCGCCCTTTGCTAGCGCTCCCAGTTTTCCATATTCACGGGTGAAGAATGTCACCACACTGCTCGACTCGCTAAAATCGACCAGACGCAAAACGATAGCAGTTGCTTTTTCGGCAGACATAATCTGGGCAAAAATCGCAAATCTTGTCGATTGTGTCAACTCTACCAATTAGGGCTCGGTTTCCGATTAATTAATACCGATATCTTATTCTTGTCTGCCGTACTGGTCGGAGACAAACTGCTTGCGCTGCCAGCACACCTGCAATTAAAACGTTAAACCAACCTATTTTCGATTCATGATTCGTACCGCGCTTTCCAATCCGTATTTGGTTGTGGTCATCTGTCTAGCGATCACGGTGATGGGATTTTTTACCTACACCAAGATCCCGGCAGATCTGCTACCCCAGTTCGATACGTCTGCCGTACAGATTGTCTGTTTCTACCCTGGAATGCCTCCGGAGGTTATGGAGAAGGACATTATGAGCCGGTTACAGCGATGGACCGGACAATCCGTTGGAATCGAACATCAAGAGGCTAAGGCGATGCAGGGTGTCTGCATCGTCAAGGACTTCTTCCGCGAAGGCATCCCGATGTCAGATGCCATGAGCCAAGTCAGCAGTTATGCGATGAGCGACATGTTTTATCTGCCACCAGGAACAATTCCACCGATGGTGATGCCATTCGATCCGACAGCCAGTGTGCCGCTTTGCCTGGTAGTGGTCTCCAATCCCAAAATGGATGAGCAGGAACTTTATGATATTGCCTATTACGAACTGCGTAATAAATTACAGTCGATTCAGGGGGTGATCGCACCCGCAGTCTATGGCGGGAAACTACGGCGGGTTCTAGCCTATGTTTATCCCGAGAAACTTGAGGCGCACGGCCTCTCTCTGCTAGATGTTCAGGAGGCGCTCCTCAAACAGAATGTGCTGATTCCGGCAGGCAGTATCAAAGTGGGATTGCAAGAATTGCAGATCTTCACAAATGCCAATGTTGAAAAATGGGAAGAATTAAACAACGCACCCATTAAATCGATCCCGGGGCAGTCGCCCGTATTAATGCGCGACATCGGATATGTCAACGGCAAGGCGGCCCAAATCCAGACCAATGTTGTTCGCGTTAACGGTTCTCGCAAAGCATACATTCCGATCTACCGCCAGCCAGGTGCCAACACGATCTCCATTGTCAAACAGATTAAAAAACAACTTCGTGATATCGAAGAACGACTAAAAGTCGAGCGGTCCGAAGATCCCAAAATGGAAAGTCTTGTCTTGAGCGTTGCCATGGATCAATCACTTGGCGTCGAGCAAGGCAACCGATCGCTCCAGATAGCTGCAGGATTAGGTGCAGTCTTGGCGGGCCTCGTAGTTCTTCTCTTCCTCCGCAGCATCCGCTTTACGGTCATTATTGTTTTGGCGATTCCGCTGGCAATCCTGACAGCAATTTTTGCCATGTACTTTACGAACGATTCCATCAACGCCATGACGTTGGGCGGACTAGCTTTGGCAATCGGCATTCTGGTCGACCAGTCGATTGTGGTCTTGGAAAATATTGTCCGCCATGCCCAGATGGGCAAAGAACCCAAGGAGGCCGCCTTAGAGGGAACCTCGGAAGTTGCCGTGCCAATGTTTGTGGCCACTGCGACTTTTGCCATCGTCTTTTTTCCCGTCGTCTTCCTGAGTGGTCTGGCAAAATTTCTTTTTACACCGCTGGCGGTTGCTGCAAGTATTGCCATTTTTACCTCCTATATCCTGGCAATAACGCTCGTCCCGGCTTACTGTGCGAAGTTTCTCAGGAAACGTAGCGATTCGCAAGAAGCGGCGTCCCAACACCGATCAAACCAGGGGGCCGCAGGGGTCATCGCGAGGACCTACAAACTGTTGCTTCAAAGATTACTGTCCGTACGCTACCTAGTCGTACTCGCAGCAGGAGCCGCTTTCATCATCGCCGTGCTCCTAATGACCCGATATATGGGCCGCGAACTGTTTCCTCAGGTCGATTCTGGTCAAATATCGATTTTTGTTCGCATGCCAACGGGCACCCGCATTGAAGAGACTGAAAAACGAGTCCAAGAAATTGAAAAGGTGATTATTTCTCTCATTGGTGAACCGGACCCTGGATTTGCAGTTGGTAAAGAAACCAATCCCAACTCCAATTTGCAACTACTCGTATCCAACATCGGCGTACTGATGGATTGGCCAGCAGCCTACACGCCAAACACCGGCTCCATGGATACTTTCATGCTCCTGCAAACGAAGAGCAAGTCGGATAAGCCTGCAATTTTCCAGTATGTCCAACAACTGCGAAAGCAGCTGATCACTAAGTTTCCCGACGTTGAATTTGCTTTCGACACCGGTGGCATGATGACGGCTGCCCTGAACATGGGTGAACCCTCGCCCATTCACTTCCAGATACAGAGTTCGAACCTGTAAACAGCCCAGGACGT
>JABABY010000018.1:269-16968 GCA_014237955.1 Planctomycetota bacterium | reverse complement strand
CGATATCCCAATTCATGGGGGTGTGACCGACTGGTATATCGATGTCTCAGATCCTCCCGCTTCCTTCCAAGTCAAAATCGGCTATCTCTCCGGGGAATTGTTTCATTCGTTAGCCAGTAGCAATATCGTGACGACCCGGCCGCGAGGAGACAACGCAGAGTTGGATAAAAATTGGCAGGAGATAGCCCGCGAATGCGATAAAATCTATGCCATGAGTGGTGGGCTGGAAAATAATGGCCATGCCGAAGACCTGCGGGAATTGTTTGAGGAACGCCTACGTCGCCCGCTTGGATCACCCCTGGTGACTCGGCATGGGATTGTTGCGAGTGGAAACGCGCCTAAAGAGCAGGATTTTGCCTTCGAAGTCGATTCGGAATTGCTCGTTTACGGTGCAACGACCCCTGGTTCCCATGTGTTATTTCGCGGTGAACCGATCGATTTACGCGAGGATGGTACATTTACAGTCCGGGTGAGCCTTAAAGAAGGGCGGCAAGTCATCCCGATTGTCGCGACCCGTGCTGATGGAGTGGAGCAGCGGACCACGGTTGTCGCCTTTGATCGAAATACGAAGGTTCTCGAAGCACTCATCCGAGAACCGGAAGATATTGCCAGTAGCTAGGTCATTTCAAGGATTTAGCCCGCTTTCTGGTTGCCGTTGCGGCAAGCTTCTAAAGAAAAAAGACTTTCTCATCGCTACGGTGCATTTTGTTTCATCTATGCCGTGGATGCGGTTTTCCTACTCCAGAAAATCGGCTTTTAAGATGACGAGCATTTTTCTTGTCCTGCAGCGGTGGGCGTGGTAGCATACCGTTAGCAATTCCTCTGTCATGGTTTGTTGACGGTGCTTAATGAGGTGAGCCGCTAAAATAGCTCGTTGGGAGCCTTCACTAGAAAAGGGTTTGAGGGCCGTATAGCCGGCGCCCGGTGCTTTGCACCGGAGAAAGCGTTTGGATCACGAAACTCAAGTCCAAGGCACCCCCCTTGGTTACAAGACGAGCTTACCCCCGGCACCACAGCATCCCGCCATTGGCAGAGGGTTGCTTTTTTTATTGACTCCTCCAATAACGATATCAGCGAGATAGCCCTATAACCAATCGCGGCCGGTGACGGCAATTTCATGTCCGCTCTAGAAAATCAACGTGATCGACTGCTTGGCTATTTCCGGAAGATTGAAAGTTGTGCCGTTGCTTTCAGCGGTGGCGTCGATAGCGCAGTTGTTGCTAAGGCTGCCCACCTTGCCCTCGGCGAGAATGCCGTGGCGGTGACCGCAGTGAGTCCGAGCCTGGCAGAAGGAGAGTTGGATCAGGCTGTAGAACTAGCTGCTCTGATCGGTATCCGCCATGAGATCGTCAAAACGCAGGAAATGTCGAACCAATCTTACCGCGCCAATGGGTCGGACCGCTGTTACCACTGCAAGGTAGAACTTTATGCCCATCTGCAGCCACGCCTAGAGCATTGGGGCCTCCAAGTTATTGTAAATGGGGCAAACCACGATGATTTGGATGATTATCGCCCGGGTTTGCAAGCTGCAAATGAACACGCGGTCTTAAGTCCGCTTGCCGAGTGTGGTCTGACGAAGACCGATGTACGCCAGTTGGCCGAAGCGTGGCAGCTTCCGGTCTGGAATAAACCGGCGATGCCATGCCTTGCCAGTCGTCTTGCCTACGGCCTTGAGGTGACTCCAGAACGGCTTGCCATGGTCGATCGTGCGGAACGGTTTCTCCGCGAGGCGGGCTATGAGACAGTTCGCGTCCGCTACCATGATGGCGGGCTAGCGCGGCTGGAGGTTGCCCGTGAAGAGGTAGCGGGACTTGCCGAACCGGAATTTTCTAGGCGGCTCGTGGCCTATTTGCACAAACTCGGCTTTCACTACGTGACTATCGATCTTGAAGGGTTCCGCAGCGGGAGTCAGAATCTGGTTTTGCCCCCCCAGGACGTGCGGACTTTCTGAGGCCCACTTTCTGTGCCCACGAGGTGATTGACTGATGAGGATTTGTGCCAACACCGATCGGCTATTGGTTTTGGAGAATCAGAAATATTGACGCAATGAGGACGCCTACCAAAAGTCCAGTGAGGACCGCCCAAATCCACAGTGGCAGAGCTCTGTTAGGCCGTCGTTTTCGGGGTGTGGTGGAAGTTGTTTTTATTGGTTCTTTGTCGGTGTCGATGACAAAAGTTTCCGGTTGTTCCTTAACACCTTTTTTCGCGGAGGCCGGTTGTTTCTTTTTTGTCAATGCTGCAGTAGTTGACTTGGCCGTTTTGGTGGATTGCTTTTTCTTTTCCTCGATCCGGCCTGATTGAGTGTTGATACCACTGAGTGTCTGTTGATCCTGATCAGCGACAGTCTCGCCCGCGTTAGCTGCCGGTATGGAATGCGACTTTCGACGTGTTACTTTGACACCTGTTCGTTTGACTTCCGGCCGGCTTTTTCCGGCTTTGGCTGCCGTTTGCCGTTTGGAACTAGAAGCGGCCGCAACCAGATTTCCAGACATACTGCTGCTCGACGGACTATCCGAATGCAGAAGAAATTGCTGGCCTTGCTCTGCTAGCCAAGTGGCCAACTGTTGGGCAACTTCCGTTGCGGACTGTTGACGCTCATCTGCTTTCTTGCTCATCATCAGTTCACAGATCGCCACAAGGTCTCGAGGGGCATCGGGTCGCTCTGCGAGGATGCTGGCGGGTTCTTGATTCTGATGTGCCAGCAATCTTTGTGATAGGGTCCCCTCAGGGAATGGGGGATGAGCTACCAGTAAGAAATACATGGTACAGCCGAGGCTGTAGAGGTCCGCACGCCCATCGACGGTGTGGCTGTTGATAGCCTGTTCGGGCGCCAGGTAATCTGCTGTGCCCAAAACATTTTCTTCGTGGGCTACAGTAAGTGAGGCTTCATCATCATCATTGTCTGCAAAACGCGCAAGACCCATGTCAAGGATTTTGACTAAACCATCCTCATCAACCAACAAATTGGCTGGCTTGATGTCGCGATGGATCAATCCGGCGGTGTGGGCATGACTGAGTCCCTCCGCTGCTTGGGCAATGAAGTTAGCGACGGTATTGTAGTCGACTGGCCCCGATGCTTTGACCATTTGTTGGAGATCTTTTCCGTCGACAAATTCCATCACTAGGTAGTGTTGGTCCTTGTCGTTATCGACATCATATGCGCGCACAATATTGCGGTGGTCTAGTCTGGCAGCAGCCTGCGCTTCCTGATGGAATCTTGCCAAGTAGGAAGAATCATTCACCCGTTTGGCAGGAAGAACTTTGATCGCAACCCGCCGTTGCATCAGGACATGATCTGCTAAATAGACGCTACTCATGCCACCGGTGCCAAGATGGCCTAGGAGTTTGTACTTGCCGAGAAAAAATCCCTTGTAGCGCCCTTCAAGAATTTTTTCGCTTTGCCAAGGCGTGATGAGTGTTTCTTGAACAAAAAACTTTGCTACAGCTTTAGCGTCTCCCGGTAACAGCCCACCCGATTGTGATTCGAGCGCAGAGACAGCTTGTGTGATCTGATCGAGATTTTCAATCAGCCCACTACGCTTCAATAAGTCAAGGAATTTTTCTACACTGACTTTTGCCATGTCGGCCGAGCAATTCGAGATGCCTCGAGGTGCGAATAGGTGGACAGGTCGCAGACCACGATTTTAATCCAGCAATACATCCGTTCAAAGCAGTTGATCTCAGCCTCTGCTGTTTGTTCAGCCTAACACGTACATCAGCGAATTTCCAGATTTAAAAGGACTTTTGTATGGCCGGCCGGGTGTTTTGCAAAGTAGTCCAATGGCAGTGAGGATTACACGGGATTTGACGCATGATCTTTTACTGGAGCTGGTATTCATCTGTTGATGTATTTGTTGTTTCTTGAGGAAACCATTCGTGAGATTTTTTCGCAAGAAATCAGAGAACACACAGATGAAGGCCACCGGGCATAAGGTGCTTCTCTATACTCGCCCTGGATGTCATCTTTGCGAAATCGCAAAAGAAACGCTCATGCAGCAGGACCTTGAGCCAATCGAGATCAATATCGATGCCGATCCACAATTGTTCGAAAAATTCAAACACTGTGTTCCCGTTGTTGAAATCGACGGGAAAATTCGTTTCCGTGGACATGTGCATCGTCGACTTCTCAAACGGATCGTGGCTAGGCGGTAAAACGGAATACAAATGCTTTCCCAGATCGACTTCTCTTTTGGACAATGTTGGGATGGCCGGCCGTTGTGGCGCGACAGTGGTATAAGGGTGGCCTTAATACGTGTCTAGCATAAAACAACAGTTGGGTGTGTTTGCCAAACATTGGACGCCTGGGTTTGTCAAAAAACGGCTTGCGGCGACTGAGGGAGAAGTGCGGGCAGCAAAGCTCTACAACCTATTTCTTAAAACGACACTCCGTCGGTTTTCCACGTCTGGCGAGCGCCGCATTCTAGGCTTTACGCCCAAAACGAAACAAAGTGAATTCAAAATCCTTGCCGGCTCGAGTTGGACATTGCAGCCCCAGGTTGTCGGAGATTTGGGGCAACGGATGGACTATTATTTTCAAGACGCTTTTCGCAATGGGATGGATCATGTTCTGTTGATCGGAAGCGATAGTCCCCATCTCCCACTTTCTTTCCTTTGCCAGGCGTATCAGGCACTCTCTTGGGCTGAAGTTGTTCTCGGACCCAGTAGGGATGGAGGGTACTACTTGATTGGTCTTCGTCGCCCTTTTCCCGAACTATTTTGCGAGATCGATTGGGGAACTTCGGCGGTCTGGCAACAGACCACCGAAAAAATCACGAGTAGGGGTTGTCCTTTCGAAGAACTTTCCGAGTGGTATGACATTGATAATCGCGAGGATTTAGATTGTCTTTTGGGAGATCTGAACGATCCACAATGTGTTGACCCCCATCTGACATGGCTACGCGATCAGATCGGAGAAGTTGACTGCTCACATCGCCGCTCGGAGGGACCCCATTAAAGCTGTGCTGTATTGCCGTACTGGGTCACCTCGCTCTGGTGGATATGGTGATCTTTGCATTCTTAGGATCGCTGCTCAGCGATGTCGCTTCACGACGCCACTGATGGATGTATTGTCTCTTCCATTTTTCTAACACAATGGCAGCAGTTTGAATGTGTGTACTTTGCGAACATGCCACCCAACGATAGATTAAAGCTATGAAAGATTGTTTAATTATCGGTGCTGGTGCTGTTGGGCTTTCGCTTGCCTATGAATTAGCCGGGCACGGCATCTGTGTGACTGTTGTCGATCGTTCAGCTTATGGAAAAGAAGCTTCCTGGGCCGGTGCAGGGATCATTCCGGCAGCCAAGTCACGAGCAGGAGATTCGGCGTATACCCAATTAAGTGGACTTAGTTACGAGCTTCATGCCCAGTGGGCAAAGGAACTGCAATCGGCTACGGGGATCGATGTCGGTTATCGGCAATGTGGCGAGATTTTTTTTGGCCATCAGAAGATCAGTGGTGACCCTTTGTCGCGCGATTTACAGACGCTCGAGTCGCTGGGTGTCAAGATTGACCACTTGGATCAAGAAGTCTTAAAAAAATTGGAACCGGCAATATCAGACGAATTTTTGGCGAATACCGATTTGGCTGCTTACCGGACGCCCGCTTCAGCCCAAATTCGTAATCCATGGCTTCTTCGTGCGATTGCGAAGGCTTGCTTGCAGCGTGGTGTAAGAATCGTCGAACAGGTTGAGGTGTTGGGGTTTGACCTTGAGCAAGACCGCATCGTAGCCACCAAGACAACATCAGGATCTTTTTCCGCCGAACAGGTCTGTTTGACCTCCGGTGCCTGGACATGAGCATTGGCGGGAAAGATCGGGATCAGCCTGCCGATGAAACCCATTCGTGGTCAGATTGTACTCCTGCGCCTCAACGAACAAATCCAACAGAACATTGTCCACAATGGCCCACATTACCTGGTACCACGTCCCGATGGATATGTGCTGGCAGGCACAACTCTCGAAGACGTTGGTTTTGAAAAACAAACAACGGTAAAAGCGGTACGCGAGATACTCCACTTTGCTAGCTCAATGTTTCCGCAGCTCGCAACCGCCCAAGTGCAGCGGTGCTGGGCGGGATTCCGGCCAGCAAGTATGGATGGCAGTCCGTTTATCGGTCCGCTTCCGGGATTTTCAAATGGCTGGGTTGCAACGGGGCACTTTCGTTGGGGGCTCTATCTTTCGCCGGCGACTGCAGTTGTACTGAGTCAACTTATGCGTGGAGTGGCTCCGCAAATTGATCTGACCGAATTTCGCGTTGATCGACATGTTCTGCCGTTGCTCCAAAACACTTTCTGAGGATTATTGAACAGCTGCCAAGTCGTATGGGACAAATAGCAACAGCACCGAGTATCTCCATTTCCCATCTGGACCAACTTTGGTTTCAGGTGACCGGGACGCTCTGCAATCTCACCTGCCATCACTGTTTTATTAGTTGCAGTCCGAAAAATAACACTTTTGGTTTGTTGTCGCTTGAACAAGTACGTGGCTACTTGCAGGAGTCGGTTCCACTTGGGGTTAAGGAATATTATTTCACTGGTGGGGAACCTTTCTTAAATCCCGAGATGGTTCCCATTCTCGTCGAGACTCTCCGGTATGGCCCGACAACCGTGTTGACCAACGGGACAATACTTAAAGATGAGTGGCTCGGGACTCTCTCTGACGCTGCATCAGCGAGTGATCACAGTCTTGAGTTTAGGGTTTCCCTAGACGGCTTTTCTGCTGCTCAGAACGACCCAATTCGTGGCGAGGGAACTTTTGACAAGGCACTTCAGGGTGTAATCAAACTGATCAACTTTGGATTTTCGCCGATCATTACGGCGGTGCGGACTTGGCCTATTGACCAAGAGGATCAGGTTGTGGGCGATTTTGTGGAACTGTTGCAACGTATAGGTTGCCATCAGCCGAGACTGAAGATTATACCGATCCTACAATTGGGTGCCGAAGTGACACGATCGGAAACTGCGGTAGAAGCCGATCCTATCACCGAGGAGATGATGGACGGTTACGACGTATCTCAACTGATGTGTGAACATAGTCGGATTGTTTCCGACCGGGGTGTCCATGTATGCCCAATCCTGATCGAATTTCCAGGTTCGCTTTTGGGCGATTCGCTCACGACCGCTAAGACGTCCTTTCCACTAGCACATGGAGCATGCCTGACCTGCTATCGGCACGGGGCAATTTGCTCAAATTCTTGCTGTGCTGCCAAGTCAGATGAGTCCCTTATCTAGCGAGACTTCTTTGCATAGCGAAGGTCACTTTTGTTTGAATGTCCTGAAACGATCTTAAAAAAAACGGCACTCGGAGGGGTTGTCATGTCAATTCCAGCGAGGCGTTTTCTTGCCGGGTGATGGAAGATTTGTCTGGAAATCCTGTAGCCAAAGGACGAAAACGTCGGCGTTTTTGAATTTGACTGCTGGTCTTACCGCTGGTTTCCCGAGTAGAATGTTTTGCTGCCGATGGAACACAAACGTTCTGTTCTATTCTCGCCCCAGGCATTTTGCCTAACAGACAAAAGAGAGAATCCTTGTTATGCCTAAGACTCTGAGTTGCATTTGCCTCATCCTTCCGCTCGCTGTTTTTCTTGTAGCCTTTGCGCCGCCTCGTGCGATTGGTGATGATGAAGGGAAGGCAGGGGGCTTGGATGCATCTTCTTCTGGCTCTGGAAAAGAGGAGGAGGCAAAGTCCGAAAAGGCAACGGATCTCGTAGAACAGCTTCGTGCTTTGCGGCGACAGCAGCCGGATGGCGAGACTCTCGAAGAGAAAAAAGAAGATTTTATAAAAACACGACGAGAAGCCGTGGTGATCGCGGATGATTTGTATGCGAAGGCAACAGAGGGCAAGTCGCCTGAATTATCGCTTGCTGTAATCGCGTTGCAGGCAAAGTTTGAAATGTTGATGCAGTTGTACCAGTTGCAGGATGAAGACTTTTCGACGGACCAATTTCTTAAGTTGGCTACCGATGCAGAGCAGATCTTTCAAGAGAGCAAAAAGGATCCACAAGATGGTCTGCAGGTGGGCATGATGGCGATGCAAGTCGCACTTCAGACGTTAAGTATCGCCCAGCAATTGGGGCAGGAGGACGCCCCCTCAAAGTTGACCTCTTTAGTGAAAAAGATCAGTGAGGATTCGAGGCCCGAGATTGCCGCAATTGGGAAACAGTTGCAATTTCAGCTCAAGTTTCAACTTTCTCCGGATATGGATGCAGTGGCAATCGATACGTTGGCAAGCGAGCTTGAAGCTGAGTTTTCAGATCGTGAAGTTACAGAATCAGAGGCCGGAACCATCAGAAATCTGGTGAGCGGCGTTGAAATGCTTGGCCACCAGCAGGCAGCGATTCGTCTCTACGATTTCTTTGCGAAGAAATTTTCTGGGAGTAAAGATGAGCAAATAAAACATATGGCGAAGCTCTGGGGACTGGCTGGGCATACGATCGATTTAGAGGGCACCTTTTTGGACGGCTCAGAACTGGACTGGGCTTCGTACCGAGGCAAAGTCGTTTTAATCGATTTCTGGGCGAGTTGGTGCGGGCCGTGCCGAGAGGAGTTTCCAAATGTTTTGGCCAATTACGAAAAATACCACGACCGGGGCTTTGACGTCATTGGAATCAACCTGGACGATACCCGCAAAGCCGTAACCTCGTTTCTTGAAAAGGAAAAAATGCCATGGAAGACACTTTTCAATGACAAGGATGGAGAGCGAGGTTTTGAAAATCCTTTGGCCAACCGTTATGGAATTTTGGGGATCCCGACTGTTATCTTGGTCGATCAGAAGGGCAAAGTGATCTCACTTCAGGCTCGTGGTGAGATATTGGGCAAATTGCTCTCTGAGCAATTTCAGGGCACTGAGGATTCTGCAGGGAAGGGGAGTTGAGCAACCATTGCTGCTTGGCAAAAAACGGTTTGCCTAGTCTTCTGCTTTAAGCCAAGTGGAGATAATCTCGGGTGAAATTTCATCCAGTTGCTCGATGATCCAGTTCGCTTCGGCAACTTCGCTGCGAGTATGACCGGTACTCACCAGCGCCACACTGAACATGCCAGCCGCGTTTGCTGCCTGAATGCCTGCCGGTGCATCTTCAATCACAATACACTCCGCAGGAGCAACCGCCAGAGTTCGGGCAGCAAGCTGAAAAACTTCGGGATCTGGCTTGCCTCGCAAAACATCGGCCCCGGTCACCGCCGCTCCAATCCAATCTGGTTCGTTGAGTTGTTCAAGGACAAGTTCAACATTTTCAGGAGGGCCGGAGGAACCCAGCGCCAATTGAAAACCGGCAAGGTGTAGTGCTTCGAGCAACGATTTTGCTCCGGGCATCCAAGGGTAATCTGTGGCGACAATTTTACGAAAAGCCGCTTCCTTTTCCGCATCAAAATCTGCAATCTGTGAATCGCTGAGTGAGGCCTCACTCCACAGGGTTTGGATGATCTCCCGACTTGTCTGGCCGAAGGTCGTTGCGAAATCAGACTCCGTCATGCAATGGCCATGACTCCTGGCGACTTCTTGCCAACTATGTAGATGGGCGGCATAGGAGTCGATCAATACCCCGTCGACATCAAAGATTACCGCTTTGTCTTGCACGGATTACATCCTTTCGATCAGTTCTCTAACCGTTTTCTCAAGCAAGGAATCTCCACCAAACTGCATCCCTAACTTTTGCAGCTTTCCGGTTTCAATATTGTGCACCGGTTGTTTGGTTTGCCCATCAATTCGGCTTTCGCTCTGGGTGATGCGCTGGGCAAGGGTTGCAACGTCGTACTCAGACACATACCGGTCGTAGCAGTTGTATGTTTCTCCAGCAATGTCCTTCGCCAATAACAAAAGTTCTACGGCCCGGGCAACATCAGCTGCATGGACCTCTTTGCCACCATAGCGGCATGCGACCGTTTCTCCCCGGACAACACGCTGGATCAAGTCAAACCATTTACTCCGCTCGGCGGGTCTCGCCAATCCATAGATTCCCGTTGGCCGAAGTGCGCAGATGTCGTAGTCCAATCCCCAGCCAAAACTATGGACAAATTGTTCGATCGCGGCCTTGTGGGCGCCATAGTGTGATTTAGGAGAAACAGGATGCGTTTCATCGAGGGGCCGGTCGTTAAGTATCTGTTCGTGAACCGCGCAGCTCGATATAAACACGAATCGGGAAACATCTTGCATGCGGGCAGCTTCAACCAGTTTGATGGTGCCGATTAAATTTTGTTCGAGAAACATTGTCAAATCACCTTCGCCACCTCTGAAATCAGCACCCACACGATAGAGAGCGGCGTGCACCACGGCATCGCAATCGGCGACCAGTTCTAGGCTGCTTTGTGTGTCTCCTAAATCACCCGGTATCCAATCCAGCATTGATTCGCACGCTTCAAATCCACCGCGATCGCTCTTTTCACGATACCAGCATCTGCAGAAATGTCCGGCTGCCGCGAGTCGGTGGACAATGTACCGACCTAGAAATCCTGTGGCACCGGTAATGGCAATCTGCATGGTTTGTTTTCCGTTTGAGTAGCAATTTTATGAGGTTATTGAAATTGCTCAATGTTTGTGATCGGGCCAATGATGACAGATTGGCAGTCCGTATGACAAGTCCCGGCTTGTCACTTGCTTCTAGCAATGATCTTGACCTATATGCGCCGAGGGAGTTTTCTTAGAAAAGTTTGATTCGTGCGGAAGTTCTTTTGGAGCGCGTAATGATAGACCTCAACCTTGTTAGTGCAATCGGCGTTGTGATCACGCTCTCCGCTCTGTTTGCCTACTGTAACCAGCGGTGGCTGAAACTCCCAGAAACCATTGGGTTGATGGTGATGGCGCTGGTTTTTTCACTGTTGTTGGTGCTGGGAGGACTGGCATATCCCCAGGTAATGCATTTTGCAAAAACGTTTATCCGGCAGGTTGATTTTAATGAAATGCTAATGCATGGCATGTTGGGATTTTTGCTTTTTGCCGGTGCACTCCATGTCAAAATTGGTGACTTGGCAGATCAAAAGTGGGTGGTGACGGTTACGGCGACCATCGGGGTAATCGGTTCGACGTTGATCGTTGGTGGGATTGCTTGGTGTATTTTTCTGGGGCTCGGAGTGCAGATATCGTGGATCTATTGCCTGCTATTCGGAGCTTTGATCTCGCCTACTGATCCCATTTCAGTGCTTGGCATCATGAAAAAAATAGGTGCTCCAAAAAGTTTGGCGACAAAGATGTCGGGCGAATCACTTTTTAACGATGGAGTGGGGGTTGTTGTTTTTTTGGCAATTCTTTCCGTGGTGAGCGGTTCGGGTGAATTTACCGTTGGTCAATTCGGGATGTTGTTTCTGAAAGAAGTACTTGGTGGGTTTGCCCTCGGCCTTCTATTAGGTCTGATTGCCTATTATTTCCATAACACGGTAGAAAATGAACACGTGGAAATTCTCGTTTCGCTGGCTGTTGTCGCGGGAGGCTATCCCCTTGCTTTGGCGCTGCATATTTCCGGCCCGATTGCCATGGTCGTCGCTGGTTTACTCATCGGGAATCACGGCCGACATTATGCCATGGGCGATAAAGTTCGCGAGCGAGTCGATGCACTATGGGGGCTCATCGATGAGATCCTCAATGCGATGCTTTTCGTTTTGCTCGGTCTTGAGGTACTGATCCTTTCCTGGCAGTCGCAGTTTTTGATTGCGGGACTCTTGATGATCCCGACGGTCCTGCTTGCCCGCTTCATTACAATCGGAATGGCTGTCGGGATGTTGCGCAGGTTTCGCACTTTTAGCCCAAAGGTGGTGCGAATCCTTACCTGGGGTGGTTTGCGAGGTGGAATCTCAGTGGCGCTTGCCCTTTCCATACCAGCAAATCTACAGGAAGGAATCGGCCTTGGCAGCGTTTCGGTTCGGGATCTGATTTTGGTGATGACGTACGTTGTGGTTGTCTTCTCAATCGTCGTACAGGGTTTGACCATCGGGCCCTATATCCGTCGGTCCCTTTCCCTAAGCTCCCCGCCAAGCGGTCCAAAGGGTTTGCAATAGTTTCTCTGGTGTGCGACCGTCGTGGACGACGAGCCGATACCGGAGCGAGAGCGTTTCCCCTTTTTTGATTTTTTGCGGACCATTCGCGACGATGCACGGGTTGATCATCGCAATTGAGAGCAAGTTGTGCCACTTTGTTGGAGGATTATCCGGATGATTCATCACTGCAATACCGGCAGTTTTACCGTCATCAAGGGCAATGGTGTAATCGTACCAAGGGCTTGAGGGCCAGTCGGTTTCCGGTTTCAAATGGTGGGGTGGGGGGAGTTTTACTTCCCCTTGCGGGTTAAAAAAGATTCTTTTGCCATCCTGGCGACTTTTGACGCAAAAACCACCGAAGGCGGTTTGGTCGATTGTCAGATCGACCGATGGTGTCAGTTGGAAGTGCAGGTCAATCACAAACACTGCTTGCATTTTCCGGACATCAATAGCGAGCCTCTCTTTCATGACGGTCTTTTGTTTGATTCGCCATTGGTTCTTAATCGCAAGGTGTGCTGCGGACTCGTCGCTACCGACCAAGTCGACGCCTTGATTGACAATGTTGCATCCATCGGTCGGGGCCATTTCGCCCCAACCCCAAAAGTCCGCGCGCTGCGAAAACTCCATGGCGTGCCATGCCAGGAAGACGCCTCGATGGTGCCGATGATCGCCCGGTGCGAAATCAACGATACGTGTTCCTTTCGGCGTGTTAACTGGAAACAAACAGCAAGTGCTGTTTGCAGAAAGATTGGTCCCGGCGGGTTTGCGAACCATGTACTGAAAGACGGTCCGACCATCAGCGGTCTTCAATACCTTTCCATGTTCCGTTGTTTCCAGTGAGAAAGCCTTGTCTTCAGCCGTTGCATCCGACAATACGGCGACGAAGTAAAAGCCAACTAAAAGGACTATTGTCGCGAAATTAAATGTTCGGTGTTGCATGTCGTTGTTCTCATAAAAAAGGGAAGGGGACATCAATGGTCTGTTTGGCCATTGGAGGCTGGTTCGTGCATCAATGGAAATCAATCTTCTTCTTCGGACTTTTCATCCAACAAATCATCTGCGTATCCTGGTGGAAATGGACTGTCATAGAACTCTCTGCCATCATCGTTTGGCGGCGCTTCCTGGAATTTGGAAAGCCAGTAATCCACATCTGTAGCGGTAAGTGGCAGTTGCGGCTTGTTGTCGGGCAAAGAGTCCCTGTTGGCCTGGTTCTGGCGACTGTGGAGTATTTCCACATACCAGCGATCGCTATCAATACTCCGGGCCCGTCGCCGTTTCGCTGCCCGTTGGATGCGGTGGTCACTCGAAACCACAGTCAAACTACGAGGCGCCGAGTCTGCAAGGATCAACTCCTCGATCAACGCGTCGGCGTCGTCGTATTGCGAAGCAAAGTGGATCGTTATTTCCCGGTCCGATACGATACGGGGCAGACCACGGGGCGCCTCTGGACCGGCATCGAAGATCACGGCCGTTCGTTTGCGCTGATCTAACGGGAGAGATTCGGCAAGAAAATTTAAGAGTGCTCCACGAGCCCGCTGCAGATTTCCAGGACCACTGGCTCCGGAAAGGATGCCGACCGCATTGAGCAGGTTGTAGCCGTCAATAATAAGAGCCATCCGGTGCCATTACGAAACGCTGATTTCAGGTGTCAACTACCTCGTTCGAATTTGACGCGGCCAGCGACAATTACGGTCTCTGCCCGTCCCGTCAGACTTTTCCCGACAAAAGGAGAATTGCGGCTCTTGGAATAAAATTTCTCCGGGTCGACCGTCCAGGTATCTTCGGGATCAATGATGGTGACATCCGCATCGGATCCAATCTGGAGTGTCCCTTTTGCGATACCAAGGATTTGTGCCGGATTCATCGTCATCTTTTCCAGGGCAGTCGTCCAGTCAAGATGGCCTGGTTGGATCAAATTGGTGATGACCAATGCGAGCGATGTTTCAAGAGAGATTGCACCAAACGGAGCTTGATCAAGTTCCTGCATCTTTTTTTCCACAGCATGGGGCGCATGATCTGAAGCGATCACGTCGATGGTCCCATCGGTGAGTCCAGCAATACAGGCATCCAGATGGTCGCGGTCTCGCAGGGGCGGATTCATCTTGAAATTAGAATCGAAGGATCGAAGTGCTTCGTCGGTGAGGCTAAAGTGATGGGGGCAAACTTCAGCGGTGACCCGAACACCCCGGGTTTTCGCACGTCGTATCATATCGATGCTGCCCGCAGTTGAAATGTGCATCATGTGGATTTTTCCACCGGTCGATTCTGCAAGCGAAAGGTCGCGCCCTGTCATCACATCTTCCGCTTCAGCAGGTATTCCAGGCAGGGCCAGGACCATAGAAACCAGCCCTTCGTGCATCACGCCATCAGCGGTAAGCTCGGCAACTTGCGGGTGATTAAGGATGGGCTTGTCAAACATCAAAAGATATTCCAACGCTCGCCGCATCAATTCAGAATTTGCAAGTGGCGAACTTTCATCGCTGAAAGCCACAGCCCCAGCTTCTACGAGCGTTCCCATTTCAGCGAGTTCTTCACCAGCACGATTTTTACTAATGCATGCCATCGGATAGACATTGCAGGCGTCTGCTTCGGCTGCCTGTCGCTGAACAAATTGGACCGTTCCCTGAGAATCCATCGGTGGATTGGTGTTCGGTGTACAGACAATCGAGGTAAACCCGCCTGCTAATGCTGCTGCCGTACCGCTGCGTATGGTCTCGTCTTCTTCGCGGCCCGGTTCCCGAAGGTGTACGTGCATGTCGATCAAACCTGGCGCAACGATCTTTCCTGTGGCATCAATCAGATGCATTGAACTGTTGATGGATGTTTCTTCAACTTTGACATCATACGCCGAGATGTGACCATCCTCGATTAGCACATTGGTCACGCGGTCCATGCCCTGGGACGGGTCAATGACTCTGCCATTTTTGATCAGGATGCTTGACATGATCTGGATGATCTAGTGGGACACAAAAAAGGGGGAAGTCGATTTTACTGGGAGGCTCCCGTGTTGGCTGCACAATAGGTTAACCAGAGTACCGCCATGCGGATCGCCAGACCATTGGTGACTTGATGGAGGATGACCGAATGGGGACCGTCCGCAACCTCAGGGGTGATTTCCGCTCCGCGGTTAATGGGACCTGGAGCCATAATCAAGATATTCTTTTTTGCCCGTGTCATTCGTTCGCCATTCATTGCATAGAGCAGTGCATACTCGCGAACCGAAGGGAAGGGCCTCATCAACTGTCGCTCAAACTGTATTCGGAGCAGATTCAAAACATCACAACGCGGCAGAATCGCGTCGAGGCTGTAGGCTACTTCAACGCCCAATTTTTCCCAATGTCGGGAAACAAGAGTGGAAGGCCCACAAACGATGACGTGTGCGCCAAGTTTTTGCAGGCCCCAGATATTGGAACGAGCTGTACGACTATGGGCAATGTCGCCCACAAGGGCTACTGTCAGGCCTTCAATCTGACCACGTTGTTCACGGATGGTCATGATGTCGAGTAAGCCCTGGGTAGGATGTTCATGGGCACCATCACCTGCATTGACGACGCAGCATTCGACATTCTGAGCTAAAAGGTGTGGTGTTCCAGGCGTGCGATGTCTTACGACGATGGCATCGACATTCATAGCCTCGATATTTTTAGCGGTGTCGATAAAGGTCTCACCCTTAGACAAGCTGCTGCCGGAAGACGAAAAATCGATCGTGTCTGCCCCGAGGCGGCGGGCTGCCAGCGAAAAACTGGTTCTTGTCCGGGTTGAATTTTCAAAGAAAAGGTTTGCAATCGTTGCCCCACGGAGCAAATCGAGTTTCCCGGCGCAACCCCCGGTCATTGTTTTTAATTGTTCGGCAGTATCCAAAATGAGCGTGATTTCTTCCGCAGAAAGATGCTCCAGGCCCAGCAAATCGGCTCGTGTCCAGGCCTCGGCCGCGACGAGCTTGTCCATAAGGTAGGTACTCATAGCTGGGGAACTAGGATTTGAACCTAGACTAAGTGATTCAGAGTCACTCGTGCTACCGTTACACTATTCCCCAGGATGGGAATTTAGAATCCAGGGGCTGCCTCAAAACATGCAGCAACCCCTGCGGCATGCCCCAAGAGCAACCGACGACAATCGTTTAACCTATGCAGGCAACTCGAGAGCGTCAAGGGTCGGCCTGCGGGAGACGCATCACCCATGCTTTTCAGCAGGTAAAACCTGCCTTAGAATACACGGTTTCATTCTGTAGTAATTCCTTATTCCTTTCATTTCGAGCATCAATTTGCAATGGCTACCGGGCGTTTGGTAATGGTTGTTGGTCCCGTGATGGGGCAAAAGTACGAGCTCGACAAACCGAGGATGGTTATGGGTAGGCATCCTGGGTGTGAGATCGTGATTGATGCTGGTGCGGTCAGTCGGCAGCATGCCCACATCATTCTCGATAGGGGTAAATTTTATGTTGAAGATCTTCAAAGCCGAAACGGTACGTTTGTCAACGATCAGAAAATTGCAGGGCGCCACCTATTGCGCCATGCCGATAGTTTGCGGATATGCGATTTGGGTTTTCGTTTCGATGACATTGGTTTCCTGAAGCAGCAGGCAGACAAGATTGGGGACACCGGCTTTGCTATCGAAGCAGAATCGTCACAATCAATTTTGATTGAAGATATTGCACATAATTTAGAACAAGCTAAAAATTTGGGAATGAAAACTTGCTGGTTAGAAAATGAAGAAGTATTCGCAAAAAAAGACTC
>JABABY010000018.1:0-259 GCA_014237955.1 Planctomycetota bacterium | reverse complement strand
CGAATGCGCCTTGAGGTGAATCCGATCACCAAACTCAAAGCGGTTCTGGAAATCACCCATAACCTGAGTAAATCACTCTCGCTTGATGATGTTTTGCCAAAAGTTCTCGATAGCCTGTTTACGATTTTTTTGCAGGCGGACCGTGGCTTTGTCGTACTCCGCGATAGTGGAGGGGGCCAATTGATTCCCAAAGCTGTGAAATTTCGTCGGCCCGGTGAAGACGATGCAATCCGGATCAGCCGTATGGTGGTCGACGAAG
>JABABY010000189.1 GCA_014237955.1 Planctomycetota bacterium | reverse complement strand
GAGAATCTTCCCTCGAGTGAGTCCCGAGTGCTTCACGTCCCGCTGCCAGAGGGGGTCAGCGGCGATTATCAGCTGATCATTCGCGGGCCATTAAATATTGCGGCAGGCGATCTTGTCAGTTGTCCCGTTGTGTCGACCGATGAGATTGACGAATCGACCCGGTACGTTGTGCTCCCCAAGCAGGTTGATTTGCAGGATGTACAGTGGAAGACTGCCGGACTCGCCAATCGCCCGATTCCCCAGGACCCTGAAGAAGCTTCTTGGTCCGACAAATCGTTTGAGTCGTTTATTGTTACCGGAGAGACGTATCGGGCTGTATTAAAATCATTGAATACGCCCCGTCAGTCGCCGACCGTTCGTCTGGCAGATATAAAAATTAAGGGACAGACACTAGATCGGTATCTCGGCCGAGCAATGTTTGATTTGGAGCCAGCCGGTCTATCTCGCGTTCGCATCCATCTCCCAGAGGATGCACAACTGCTTCGTGCCAGGGTTGAGGGTTTGGCCGCTGCACCGCAGCGTCGTGGAAAAGTATGGGAGTTGGAGCTTGGCTCGGAAAACCTGTCCCAATCCATCGAAGTACTGTACGAGGCTCCATTAAGTACCGATGCTGAGGGAGTCTTGGCTGCCGATGCGCCACAACTCTATGCGGGTTCAAAGAAGATTGAAATAAGCAATACACTCTGGTCCATGACAGGATCGGAATCCTTTTGGAGGGAATTCGGTAACGTTGAAATCGAATCGAATCAGTTGGCCTTACAACAACATCACAAGCGGATTAGTTGCTTGCTGGACTTGCTGTCGGATGTTACCTCGGCCGAACCGGTTAAGATCCTTTCACCTTGGTATCATCGCCAAATTGCTCGGCTCAACGCGGCCCATCATGCATTGACACAACACGACAACCCAGAGAATTCGCAGCAGTCGTCGGTGCAGTCGGCGCGTCAGCTAGCATTCGACCAGCGAGTGAAGGAATTGAGTGATCAAATGGTTTCCCTCGGTGTCTTCGCCTCTCCGGAGCAATTTCAGGCAGCAGGGGTGCATACCGCGGATGCGTGGAATTGGTCATTCGCCAATGAGGGGCGTTATCGTTTTGGACTGTTTACTGGAGAAAAAGAGCAATTTCCCATTGGCAAACAGAGTGGGGGTGATTCGAACCTGCTTGCTCGGATCTTTCTGGCACTAGCACTTGGCGGCATTGGCCTGATGGTTGGATTTTCTTGGTGGCAACCGACGGAGATGCTATCGAGAGAATCGTCTGTTTTCCTCGGGGCGTTTGTTGTGTCCTTATTTTACTGGCTATTTTTGACCCCCAGCATCCTTGGGCTCATCGCGCTCGTCACGACGGTTGTGTTGGCGCTCTCTTTTCGATGGGATCGGATCATTCGCAGGTCGGTGCCCGAATAGTTCAACACGTGTCGATGGTTTTTTGCGTTGATCGATTCATCGCAATGCTATCACAGCAAACTTTGGATTGTTCCGGGGCTTGTTTTCATATTGGTTGGGAAAGGACATTCTGCTACTGTACGCACTCAACCGACCAGTGAAATCGCCTCCCAACAATGGGCCAACACGGAGGTAGGCCTGTTATGCCGACCAGACCAAAACAACAACTCTCAGTACATATTCGTTGGATGATTCGACGCGATATGTCTGATGTACTGGAAATTGAAAACAGCAGTTTTGAATTTCCTTGGTTCGAAGAAGATTTCATACGTTGCTTGCGACAACGGAATTGTATCGGCATGGTTGCTGAATATGATGAACACGTTGTCGGGTTTATGATTTATGAGTTGCATAAAACACGGCTTCACATCCTCAATTTTGCGGTCCATCCGGAATTTCGCCGTTGTCACATTGGTTTGCAAATGGTTTCCAAACTGTGCAGTAAGCTTTCGTACCAGCGGAGAACGCAGATTAGTCTCGAGGTGCGTGAGACCAATTTAGAGGCACAGTTGTTTTTTAGGGGGCAGGGTTTCCGTGCCATAAATGTGCTGCGTGGTTATTATGAGGACAGCCCGGAAGATGCCTATCTGATGGAATATCGTTACAAGCAGGATGCGGCAGAAATGATTCTCCCCTTCAATCGGATTACCCGGATGGCGGGTTGACCGATTTGACGGCCTCTTGAGGTGCAACTCGCCTTTTGGCACCCCTTTCAGAGTCAGGCTCTTTACCGCCTTTTTTCTTGATGGGTTTCTCGTGCCCCTCCCAGGCAGAACATAGGGTCTGGCCAATCCCTTGACAGGTCGCGATTGTCCGAGGAAATTCGACACTTCATCTGAGCCGATTTGGCCACTGTGAGCTTTTTGGGAAGGGAGCGGTAGCATCATACTCGCTGCGATTGCGTTATCTAGTGTTATGGCTGGGCTGCTGGTATGGATTGCCGTTGCCATACACCGCAGTCCGTACCGGCCGGTTCAGTCGGTCATCGCCTTTGTGAACCTTCTGCTCACGCGGGTGCTCTGGCGGGTAGAGGTCCGCGGCAGGCTGCCGGCCAGGGGAGAGGTTGGTGGCGTCATTATCTGCAATCATCGCAGTTCGGTCGATCCTTTTTTCATCCAACTGGGCGCAACAGGCATTGTCCACTGGTTTGTGGCCAAAGAGTATTTTCGTGTGCCCTTGGTCGGCAGCTTTTTGCGGGCCAGCGGAAGTATTCCGACGAATCGCGCAGGAATTGATACCGCTTCTACAAAATCAGCCATTCGTTTTGCCCAGAAGGGACATTGGATCGGGATGCTTCCCGAGGGCAGGATTAACAAGACCTCTCAATTGCTCCTGCCTGCGCGGCCGGGAGCGGCTTTGATTGCATTAAAAGCGAGGGTCCCGGTGATTCCCTGCTATCTGGAGGATGTTCCCTATGATGGAACTTTTTGGGGATGTCTGTTCATGCCGGCACGCGTGCGTTTGGTGATCGGAGAGCCAATCGATTTAAGCGAGCATTATGGCCAGGAGAAGAGTCACCAAGTTTTGGGGGAAATCACAAAACAGCTTTTCAAGCAGATTGCATTATTAGCCGGCTATCCCGATTTTGAACCGCAATTAGCGGGCCGGCGGTGGCTGCCAGGCAATACTCAAGTCGACCGAAGCGAGTCTCCGTAGGCTCGCTCTGCTGCTGCCTCCCCGTTCCTGTTGGCCCTGAGCAGACCCTGCACTCTCCGCGCCAGATGCTGCAGATGTTCGATGACCGCAGACTCTCCACGGCGGGCGGTTATCAGTGTCAGGATGGGCCGTCCCGATCGAATCGTCGTGCCCTCGTGCGGGATGTCCGCCACGACGGGCCAGGACGGGTCGACATTGAGTTCCGCTGCAAGATCGAGCATAGCCGCGGGAATAACACTATCTTTATACGCAAAGAGAACTGCTTTGCCGTAGCAATATTCGGCGCGCCGGTTCGTTTGGCTCTCGAGGTGGCCACCGCAGCAGGCCAAAACATGGTCGCGGATTGTTTTGAGGGAAAAGGCGCGTTCAAAAATCTCCACCGATGCCGTGAAGCGGGGATTAAGTTCCACCGGATAGATAGTGTTTTGAGAGGAAATGGCATCGACACCAAAAAATCCCCGCAGGTCAAAAGCCTGTGAAAGGACCTCTCCGATGCGGAGCCAGTTGTCCTCGCTTGCCGCATCGAGCGACATCGGCCCGATAGAACCGGCGTACGCGAAAGCGTCTGCCCCGAGCCAGGGAGTGCCAATGAGTTGCCGGCTTACGCCCAAAAGTTTGACACCGTCGTGCGCTGCGATAAATGCGCCGCTGAGCGATGGCCCCGTGATGTATTGTTGGTAGTAAACATTCTGCAGAGTATCGTTCCGGTCAGTGCGAGGATTGAAAAACGCAATCCCGTGGCCACCGCTGCCCGCCCGCGGCTTTCTCAGCCACAAACTGTCCAAACTCACTCAGCTGTTTGATGGTTTCTGGTTTGACCTTCCTAAGGGCATCTGCAAGTCAAGAGTATATAGTTCAATTGTTACAAACATCCTTAGTGACTCTGCAAGCT
>JABABY010000188.1 GCA_014237955.1 Planctomycetota bacterium | reverse complement strand
AAACACGGCGACCATAAACACGGCGACCATAAACACGGCGACCATAAACACGGCGCGTTAGGACCCCATCATGGAGAGTTGATCGAGTTGGGCGACGAGGCCTACCACGGCGAACTTGTGTACGACCTGCAGGCTGGATTGATCACCATCTACATCCTCGATGGCAACGCCAATGCACTCGTTCGGGTGGCTGAGGATGCGGTGACCCTCAACCTGATGCTCGACGGCTCGCCCAGTGGGTTCCGCCTCACCGCAGAGCGGACCGAGAAGGATGCTGCAGGTCGCGCTTCTCGCTTCATCCTTACCAACAAAAACGTTGCCGATGCGCTCGATCAGGAAGGTGCACGGGGTCAACTCAGGGTGATCATTGGGGGCAAGCCCTTTTCCGGTCCGATCGATCACGGTGGGCATGGCCATTAAAGCTTGCGACGCACAAAATCATGCGTTCAATGCTCCGTAGCTCTCTAGTTTGTTTCCACAGGGACGATTGCGGGACCGAAGGCAGGTGTGAATTGGATGTCCAGTTCCGGAGCTTCGAGATTGTTGGCTGCGTTGAGGCTGCCGCCCAGGAGGAACCCCTTGAGTGCAATACGCGTTGTGCCAAACTCCTGTAGGGATCGCAAGTAGGCGAGATTGGCCTGGGCATACGTGCGTTGCGCGTTCAGTACGGTAAGAAAATTAAATTGCTGCTGTTGATAGCCCTCGATGACAAGTTTTAGTGCTGCATGTGCATCGGGTAGGATGTTGCGGGTGTATTGATCGACTTCGGTTCGGGAATTTTGATAGATTTCATAGACCGATGCCAGACGTTTGCGTATTGCCAACTGGACGCGTGCGACTTC
The DNA here is from genome assembly GCA_014237955.1 of Planctomycetota bacterium. Lineage (GTDB taxonomy): Bacteria > Planctomycetota > Planctomycetia > Pirellulales > UBA7805 > UBA7805. Next base: position 3,200 of record JABABY010000188.1, on the reverse strand, counting down.
GGCCTCGGCATTGCGAAGTTCGGCATACGCCGTTTGGATGTTTCCTCGGTTGTTGTTCAGGATCGGTATCGGAAGGCCGATCTGCACGTCACCGATGAGGCTATTACTTTCTGTGTCCTGTTGGAGCCCCAGGACATAGAGGATATTGGGTTTCTTTTCGACTTTAGCACGCATTAGTTGGCTCCGTCGCCAGGCGACCATCGTATGGGCGGCCACGAGTTCAGGGCTTTGCTTGTAGAGTCTGGTTAGCATGTCGTTCCATTCCAGAACGCCGGTGGGAGGATTCAGCTCACCGATGAGCCTGCGCGGTGTGATGTTTGGCATTCCGATGACCGTTGCCAGATGTTGCCAGGCGGTCCGGTAGCGGGTCCGTGCGTTCGCGACGGCGATATCGGCTGTCTTTTCCTGAATTCGAGCCTGGAGGACATCGGTGTAAGGGACAAACTTGCCGGCATAGAGTTGTTCTGTCTTTTCCAAGGCAAGCTTGTTGATCTGGTGGACATCTTTGGCAAGTTCCTCTGCCCGTTGGGCGACGAGCACATTGAAGTGTTCGCTCCGGACATCGCTGAGTACACGTAGTTGTTGGATCTGGGCCTGGTGTTGGGCCCCGGAGACTTCATAGCTCCCGGCCACGCGGGAAAGAGCCCGCTTTTCGCGCCTCATGATTTCCTGGCTCACGAAAAATCCCTGTTGTCCGAGCGACTGTTCATCGCCGATTTCCTCCCCCTGATAGCCGAGGATGGGGTTTGGCACCAGTCCCGCTTGGATCATCTTTCCTGTGGCGGCTTCAATCTTGGCCTGAGCTTGAGAGAGCGTAGGATTATTCTGCAATGCGATGTTTTCTAAATACTCTAATGATAGACTCGCTGCCTCTTCGCCAGTCGCACTTGGCTCGAAGTGGAGCGAATCATCGGGGCGTGGTACGGGAAGCTCAAAGGGTTGTGGATCACTCGTTTGCCCACTTTCGACCGGTGGTAGCGGCTTGATTTCGCCAGAGGGAACCGGTTCCATCGCATGCGTGGCCGCCAGATTTAGGCCTAGTAGGAATATCCCAAGAGACGTGATCGGGCGGATATGCCAGGTGGCTCTGCGATACCAACGCCCCAAACTAGCGAGTCGGGTGTGTTGAGATTGAAAATGTTCCGTTGGCACCGCAGTGTCCGTGGTTTGAGATGGCGGGGTGTTTTGGTTTGGTTTTCTGCCTGTGTGTCAGCATGTTGCCGGACAGTTTTGCGGGGCGCCACCGCCTAACAAGCGATCCCCCGAATCGCCAAAAAAGCGGCAAAAATGCAAAATTCTAATTGCCCGTACAGCGCCACTATCGACAACGCTCATCCAGTATCTTTGCCTATTTTTTGAAGGAGCATTGCTAGCATGCTTTGCGGCAGTCGGGGTACTGATTGTGGGGTCTTATAAATCCATTTTTGCCCCCTATCCCGGAAGAAGGCGTTTTTCACAAAGATTTCGATCGGGCGGCTTGTGTCCGGACAGGTAGCTTCGATCATTCCCAAGGTTTTTGATGTCAAAAAGATTGGTCGACTCTCCGTTTCGGGGCGGGAACAAATAAAGATCGGCTTATGTCTCTATTCATCCACAATGGACGATTTATCAGTATAACCCCTGTTTTATCGCTATATTTTTTCATTTGGCGAAGACTTAGGGCATTTAAATCAACGCATATAAATGCTAAGCTGGAAGACTTGGGCCATTTAAATCAACGTATTTAAATGCCAAGTGGTTTGTATTCAACGGGCTAAAAATGACCCTTATTCTGAGGAGAAACATCGATGGGGGGTTATGTTTTATTGACCGGATGCACTGGGCTGGTAGGTAGGTATCTTCTTAGAGATCTGCTGAGTCAGGGGCATCGCCTGGCTGTGGTTGTTCGCCCGGGCCGTAAGGAAACCGTATTTCAGCGGGTCGAGTCCATTTTACAGGCAGCGGAAAAGGAAAGTGGGCACCTGCTTCCCAGGCCGGTCTGTTTTGAAGGGGATGTTTCAAAACCGCTCCTGGGATTGGATGCCACGGCTCGGCGATTCATTGCGGAAAATTGTGACCGCGTGCTGCATGGTGCGGCGGTGCTGCAATTCGAGGGGACCGACCCGCAGGGAGAGCCCTGGAAAAGCAATGTGCAGGGGACGCGCAATGTGGTCCAGTTGTGTCGGGATCTAGCTGTTGACCATCTACATTATGTATCGACAGCGTACGTGTGTGGTCTGCGTCAGGATCGAGTGAAAGAGGATGAACTCGATGTCGGCCAACAGTTTCGTAACGACTACGAACGTAGTAAATATGAGGCGGAAACGCTCGTTCGCCAGGCTGATTTTCTCAAGACGCACACGGTGTACCGACCTGCGGTTGTCGCCGGCGACTCACAGACAGGCTATACCTGCACGTACCACGGCCTGTACATGTACTTGAAATTGATGTCGATCCTGGTGTGGAACACCGAACCGGAGTCGGACGGCACTCGTTATACACCGGTGCGATTGAATATGACCGGTGATGAGCCGCGAAATATTGTGCCGGTCGACTGGGTATCGGCTGTCATCTGCCACTTGTTCGACACGCCAGATGCCCATGGCAAGACCTTCCACCTCGCCCCAAAAACTCCGATCACGCCTCGCCAGATTATCGAAGCGGGCTACAAGTTCTTCAATTCGCGTGGTGTCGAGTTCTGTGGCCACACACCCAACCGGAATGACCCCGCCAATAAGATGGAGGGAGACGCGTACGATAACATGGGAATGTACGAGTCGTATGAAGTAAGTGATCCTTGCTTCGATACGACAAATCTCCTGAAGTACGCGGACCATTTGCCGTGTCCGAGCATTGATGAGCCGATGCTGCATCGTTTCTGGGAGTACGGAGAGGAAGATCGCTGGGGCAAGCGTCGCAAGCCGAAGACGCAAGTCCCATTTTGGGCCAGTAGCGTCCTTCAGGAGGCCATCGCAGGTAACGCCTTGGCAGCCCAAGCCAATGGTGCCGGTAATGCATCGGGCAAGTTTGGCGAAATGATTGGGCTAGATGTAGTTGGTCCTGGTGGCGGTCAATGGCAATTGATCTGTGACGATCAAGGGATCGTAAAGATTGCACGTGGTCTGCCGGCCAGCGGGCAGAACGTCGTCCGATTGTCTGTGAACGAACTGAGTGGATTGCTGGAAATGGATTCGAGCGAACCGGTAGCATTACTCCGGAAT
>JABABY010000187.1 GCA_014237955.1 Planctomycetota bacterium | reverse complement strand
CCGCAGACGACAGTTGGCTCCGTTGGGTGTTGCGTCTCAATCCACTAACGTATGCTGTTGCCGGTCTAAGGCGACTCCTTTATTGGGATCCTTTTTCACAGACATCCACCATGTCTTTTCCAGATTTGCCATCGCCGGCAGTCTGTTATGTCGTAACGGTACTTTTTTCTGTTGTTTCTCTTGTTGTTGCTTGGCAAACTGCACGCCGAACGACCAAAGGAGATTTATTGTCGTGAGTGTCGCAATCAAAGTCTGGATTTCCATCGGTTTGGCCCTACTGACCGGCTATACCGCGTACACGCTTGTCAGGATCACGAAAGATCGCAGGGCGCGACCGATCGCCAGCAACGCCGTAACACCGGAAGAGACGAAGTCAGCCAAACCACTCGAGTTGGATTCCTTTGAGATGACCGCTCAGGATGGCGAACTGTTTGGATTTGAGAAATTGCGGGACCAGGTATGGATTGCCAGCCTGTTTTTTTCCTCTTGCCCACATGAATGTAAAAGCCTCAATCAGACCATTGCTGCCCTCCAGCGGGACCCCGAATTCGACGACGTCCAATTCGTCTCGATCTCCGTGGATCCGGCGGTCGACGATCCTCAGACCCTGTCTGAATACGCGAAATTATTTAACGCAGATCAAGATCAGTGGTTGTTCCTCACCGGTGATTTACAGGAAGTCGGTCGCTTCGGACGCAAAATCAATGTGCCAGCCGGCTACAAGACCCATACACGTCGTTTGGTTCTTTTTGACCGCGAAGGTAAGCCGCGCGGACATTTTCGCTACAACAACGCGGCGGATATTGCTGCATTGAAGGCGCTCTTACCCGAACTTCTTGCCGAGAGTTCTTCAGGCGAGGAAGAGGAAAAAGAGACGTCTGCGGATACTGAAAAACGAGAGTCGCCCCCAGTCGCAGTCCGGGGTGATGCCGGATAAATGATTATGCATGGATACGAGAGCATTTTTCCACCCTTGAATGCATCGTTAAACTTTCTCGCTACCCTGCTCTTGCTGGTCGGTTACATCTTGATCAAGCAGGGTAAAGAGCGAGCACACAAACGCACGATGCTCTCCTGCTTCGTAGTCTCGATTGTGTTCCTGGTCTGCTATCTGACCTACCATTACCTCAAGGGCGGCGGGACACGATTTCCCTCCTATCCACCGGTCGCAGTCCGATACGTCTATTATATCATTCTCATCAGTCATATTATTTTGGCCGTTTACGTTCCTCTGGGAGCGATCGCCACGATTGTCTACGGTTTGCGTGACAACCGGCCCAAGCATCGTCGCTGGGCCAAAATCACGTTCCCGATCTGGCTTTATGTGTCGGTTACGGGTGTCGTTGTCTATCTGATGCTTTATCAGTTCTATCCGCCGTTGGAGTAGGCTTGCATCGAAACGACGGACATCATTGGGTGGACCCTCGGGGTACTTTGCGATAAAATTTGAACATGGTAAATCGACTCCCACTTCCCGTATCGAGTAGCAATTGGATGCAGTGGACGCGCGCGATCGGGCTGCTCTCCCGGGCGCTGTTGGTCTTGATCTTCGTTGGTCTCTTTTGCCAATGTGTGCAGGCCTGCCCAGGTTGTAAGGATGCGCTGTCTGAGAATGATCCCGGCCATGCCCGCATGGTGAGTGGGTATTTCTGGAGTATCCTCTTCATGATGGGGATGCCCTTTGCGCTTGTGGGGACCTTTGGTGCCTACTGCTATCTCGAGGTGCGGCGTCGGCGTTCCGGTCAGCAGGGCTCTGGGGAAGCAGAAGATAAGACGATCGGCTAGTTTTTCTATCAGCTAGCCTTCTGGGACTTCAGCGAGAACTCGCAGGTCACCGTTACGCTCCGTGAATCCAATCCGATCGAGGTATTCACAGAGCGGAATAGCATACTTGCGTGAAATGTCCAGCTTCTCGCGTAATTCACTGACGGTGAAGCCCTTGCTGTAGCCGTATTCTTTTTGGATTTTTTCGCGAAGCTGGCGCTCGACATCGGCATGCAAAAAAAGAGAGTTGCTCAACTGCACTAATTCGCCACGGGCTTCGGCGAGACGGATCAACTGTTCGACCGCCTTTTGATTGCTGGTGGCTTGTTTCTTTAACTCTTCGACATATGGTGGTCGCAACTCGGCAAGTCGATACTTTTCGACCATTTCCTTCAGAAGTTGTTTTTCTTTTTTAGACAATTGGGGTCCCTGCCCTGGTAAGGTCAGGCCGCGGGAGGTCTGTTCGACCGTTCCCTGTTGCACCAGTTGAGCCAATAGTATTTTGAACATCGCATCTTCCAGAAAATGAAAACGGGCTGCCAGTTGACTTTGGGCAATGACGAGATCCCGTGGATTCTCTTCGTGCAATCGCTGTAATGTTTGCACAATTGCATTTTTCAGATGTTGTATATGCCGATGGTGGATGCGTAACGTTCGTTTTGGTGAGAGGTTGCATTCCTGGACCGTACTGTTGTCGGCCAGTAACGCTGCCAGCAAATCGTCCGGATTATCTGCACCAGCAGATCTCGCTAGGTCAGATGCCCGCCAGTCGTTCCACCTCATGAAATAGACAGCTGCTTCTGCCCGCTTGAGAATCTCGGTGTGAGAGAGTTGTTTGGCCATCTCCCAATCGGATTCCGCGCCCCGTCGGAATTTCCAACTTGTCGGTGCCAGTACGCGGCCACCGCCGATCGTTTGTATTGGAGATTCACTCCGAACGACAAAGGGCTGTCCCCAGGTGGTCGTTACCGGTTTTTCAAGAAGCAACTGAGCGATCCCGCCATTGCCTGGCGCAATCTCCTGTGACCCGCGTAGCAGGACAGTCGCGAGCAGTTGTGCGGTTCCCAGATGGATCCGAATTCGCTGGCGGTGCTTGAGTGGACGTTTTAATGTGGGAAGCAGAGATAACTCGACAGTGAGAAGGCGAGAAGGATGGAGCAGGCCGGGACTGGCCAGTTCGCTGCCACGCGTGATCTGGTCGTGATGGACTCCAGCAAGATTGATGGCGGCTCGCTGGCCCCGCGCAATCTGCTCGGTATTACGACCGTGCGTCTGTAGGCTGCGAACACGTACCAGAGTGCCTGTGGGATTCACCTCTAGTTCATCCCCTACTCCAACACTGCCCCGAAGAACACTTCCTCGAACTACCGTTCCATGACCTGCAATCGAAAACACACCATCGATGGCCATCCGAAATGGACCGGAATGGCGATTTTCCAAATCTTGCTTCAGGCTCTTGGCTGCGTTGCTGAGTTCTTCCTTGAGTTGCTCGATGCCTGCTCCCGTAGTGGCGCTGGTGCGTACAATAGCTGCATCGGTGAGGAATGTGTCTTTAACGAGTTCCCGGACCTCAGCTTCTACCAGGTCAATCCAGTCGGCATCCGCTTTATCGCACTTCGTCAGTACGATGACTCCAGCACGAAGATCGAGCAGTCGCAGGATGTCTAGATGTTCGTGGGTCTGTGGTTTGACCGAATCGTCTGCCGCAATGACAAACATGGCGAGATCGATTCCGGTGGCTCCAGCAAGCATATTGCGGACGAACCGTTCGTGGCCGGGGACATCCACAATGCCGAGTCGGTAGTCTCCCAAGGCCAGTTCTGCAAATCCCAGATCAATCGTGATGCCACGCCTTTTTTCTTCTGGGAGTCGGTCGGTATCGACGTCGGTCAGTGCGCGGACAAGGGCGGTTTTCCCGTGGTCGATGTGACCAGCGGTTCCCAGAATTAAATGGATGGGCATGCCACTATTCTAGGAAATAGGGACACTTTACAGCAGCCCCATGCCTTAAGGTTCCGAGATGGCATCGGTTGCTGCAGGGAAAGAATCGTCTTCGATCGCCGCTCTCCTGATCGAGGCATCCGAATCATTGCCCACTAGCGATCCAAGCGCACTGTCCTCGATCGTGTGATTGACCCAACTGCAGCCACTACTCAGACAGGACAGCGTCAGAGTGGCAAAACAAAAGCCACCGATGAAAAACATTCGGGCGATGGATTGAGCGATTGAGATCATTTCTTCTACTTTTCTTTTTTTTGCGATGGACGCTTGGCAATTCTTTCCGGTTTCTTGG
>JABABY010000186.1 GCA_014237955.1 Planctomycetota bacterium | reverse complement strand
GTAACGGACTGCGACCCTCACGTTATTATCTCACGCATGATGACCGGGTGATCATGGCCAGCGAGGTGGGTGTGCTCGCGGTCGATCCCGAGAACGTCAAAGCCAAGGGGAGGCTCAAGCCGGGGCGGATGTTCCTGGTCGATTTCGAGCAGGGGAGACTTATCCCAGACGAAGAATTGAAGCGCGACTTTGCGCGGCGTCGCCCGTACGGCCAGTGGCTCAAGCATCAGCGGATGGAACTCGATGAATTTGAGCCGCGGAACCCCGAAGGGTTTACTCCGGAGACCATGCTCGAGCGGATGCGGGCGTTTGGATATACGGTCGAGACGATGCAGTTCATGTTGCTGCCGCTGGTGCGCGAACTCCGCGATCCGGTCGGTTCGATGGGCAACGACTCGGCCCTCGCCTGTCTGAGCGATGAGCCACGGATGCTCTACGACTATTTCAAGCAGTTATTTGCCCAGGTGACAAACCCCGCAATTGATTCGATTCGTGAAGAAGTTGTGATGTCTCTTGAGTGTGCCGTTGGCCCTGAACAAAATTTACTTGAAACGACCGAGCGGCATTGCCATCGTTTGCGGATCCCGCACCCGATTCTTTCCAACGAACAACTTTCAGGGCTTAAAGAACTTTCCCATCGAGGTTGGAAATCGCGAACCTTGGATATCACCTGGCCACGAAGGGAGGGGGTGGATGGATTGCTCCCGGCGATCGATCGGATTTGTCGGGAGGCGGAAAAAGCTATTGAGGAAGGTTTTAGCCTGCTCGTCCTTTCGGACAGAGCGATTTCTGCAGAGAGGGTGCCTCTGAGTACGCTTCTTGCCACCGGTGCGGTCCACCACCATCTTGTCCGGAAAGCAAAACGGACGCGGATTGGTATTGTGGTTGAAACAGGCGAAGCCCGTGAAGTCCACCACCACTGTTTGCTCATCGGATACGGCGCCGATGGCATCAATCCTTATCTCGCTTTCGAGTCGCTCTGGAAAAGCAGGCGGGAGGGGATGGTCGAACCGTCCCCCGAAGCCCAGGCTCCGGATGACGCAACGAGTATCCACCCGGTGGAGTTGACTCGCGAAGATCAGGACCTGGTGGCTGCCTATCGTAAGGGGGTTGCCAAGGGGATGCTCAAAGTGATGGCAAAAATGGGCATTTCCACATTGCAAAGCTACAAGGGAGCACAGATTTTTGAAGCGGTCGGACTTCGCGACGAAGTCGTCCATCGCTGCTTTGAGGGTACCGCAAGTCGGATTCAGGGCGTCGACTTTTCGGTGATTGCCGAAGAATTATTGCGGCGACATGCTCTGGGATACGTTGCACGTCCTGCGGACCAGCGGATTTCATTGCCCAACCCGGGTGAGTTCCATTGGCGGGCAAACGGAGAGCGGCACGCCTGGACGCCCCACACGATTGCCGATTTGCAAGTTGCCGCGCGGACCAATAGTCGCGATGCCTACCGGCAGTTTTCGGCAAGGCTCAACGAGAAGGCAAAAGCCCAATACGCGTTGCGGGGACTTATTCAGTTCAAGGAGTCAACCGATTCCATCCCGCTCGACGAGGTACAGCCTGCCAGCGAAATCCTCAAGCGTTTCTGCACCGGTGCGATGAGTTTTGGTTCCATCTCTTCCGAGTCCCATGAGACTTTGGCCATTGCGATGAACCGGCTCGGTGGCAAAAGCAACACTGGGGAAGGGGGAGAGGATCCAGTGCGGTTCAAGCCGCTGCCCAACGGGGACTCCCGAAGATCAGCGATCAAACAGGTTGCCTCGGGACGATTTGGGGTGACCATTTTTTATCTGGCCAATGCCGATGAAATCCAAATCAAGATTTCGCAAGGGGCAAAACCGGGTGAGGGGGGTGAGCTGCCGGGGCGTAAGGTAGACGAAAACATCGCTCGTATTCGTTACTCCACACCCGGTGTCGGTCTGATTAGTCCTCCTCCCCATCACGACATCTACTCCATCGAGGATCTCAAACAACTGATTCACGATCTGAAAAATGCTAACCCGGATGCCCGCATTAGTGTCAAGCTGGTCTCGGAAGTGGGGGTGGGAACCATCGCTGCGGGTGTGGCCAAGGGTTTTGCCGATCACATTCTGATTTCCGGCGCAGCCGGTGGCACGGGGGCCTCGCCACTGACCAGCATCAAGCATGCGGGGTTGCCCTGGGAATTGGGAATTGCGGAGACCCACCAAACGCTGGTGATGAACGATTTGAGGAGTCGCGTGGTGTTGCAGACCGATGGTGGCCTCAAGACAGGTCGTGATGTCGTGTTGGCCACCATGTTGGGTGCGGAAGAGTTTGGTTTCAGTACGGCACCGCTCATTACTCTTGGGTGTATCATGATGCGGAAGTGCCACCTGAACACCTGCCCGGTCGGGATTGCGACCCAGGATGCGGAGTTGCGGGCCCGGTTTTCGGGCAAACCGGAGTATGTCGTTAATTACCTGACTTTGGTTGCCGAGGAAGCCCGAGAGATTATGGCGGAGTTGGGATTTCGCACGATCGACGAAATGGTCGGTCGCACCGATTGCCTCGATACGGCTGTTGCAATCGACCACTGGAAGGCGGATGGTCTCGATTTGACACAATTGCTCGCCCCGGCCATCAAGCCGCGCGACGATGTCGATGTCTACTGTACCCGCGGCCAAGACCATGGTCTCGATCAATCGCTTGATCGCAAAACGTTACTTGCGTTGGCGGAACCCGCGATTGAGCGTGGCGAGCCGGTGCGGGCAGAATTAGAAATCGTCAATACCGACCGTACGGTCGGTACGATTCTCAGCCACGAGATTGCCAAGCGTTGGGGTAACGAGGGACTTGCGGACGGCACCATCCACTTCCATCTCAAAGGTTCGGCCGGTCAAAGCTTTGCTGCGTTTCTTGCCGCTGGTGTTACCCTCGAACTCGAGGGAGATGCCAACGACTATGTCGGCAAGGGTCTTTCGGGGGGCCGTATTATTATCTATCCCCCGCCGGGAAGTTCCTTTGTTGCCGAGGACAATATTTTGGTGGGTAACGTTGTGCTCTACGGCGCTACCGGTGGTGAAGGATTTTTCCGCGGTCGAGCGGCGGAGCGTTTTTGTGTCCGTAACTCCGGGGCCCGAGCAGTGATTGAGGGTGTGGGCGACCACGGTTGTGAATATATGACCGGGGGCCGGGTAGTTGTGCTCGGACCGACCGGGCGCAACTTTGCGGCGGGAATGAGCGGCGGGATCGCCTACGTTTGGGATCCTGAGGGAGACCTGCTCGCGAACTGCAATTTGGAATTAGTCGAACTTGAAAATGTCATCCAATCGGAAGATGTTTCGGAATTACGTGAGTTGATCGAGAGACATAGAGAGCTGACCGGCTCGCGGGTTGCCGCTACACTGCTTGATCGCTGGGACGAATCGGTACCGGAATTTGTCAAAGTTATGCCGACCGACTACAAGCGGGTTTTGCTGGAGCAAAGTGGGGATAAAAGAAATCGTAAGCGACGGTTGCATACCTAAAAAGCAGTCCGCAGCTGTGGAGTCATTTTGAGGAGATTGGCCAGAACCGGACAGATGGTGCGGGAGGCCGGATGGGAAGTGTCTGATGGGAAAACCGACCGGTTTTAAAGAGTATGAGAGAGAGGTTGTTCCGTATCGGGATCCGCATGCGCGACTGAAAGATTTCGGCGAGATTTTTACAGAGCCGACCGTAGAACATCTCACGATCCAAGGTGCCCGCTGTATGGACTGCGGGGTCCCTTTTTGCAAGTCAGACACCGGCTGTCCTATCGACAATTTGATTCCCGAGTGGAACGATCACGTCTATAAGGGTCGTTGGCGGGACGCCCTCGACCGGCTCCATAAGACGAATAATTTTCCCGAATTTACGGGTCGCGTTTGTCCGGCGCCTTGTGAGGGGAGTTGTGTGCTGGGGGTTATTGAGCCGCCGGTCACGATCAAGAATATCGAAAATGCAATCGTCGACCGCGGCTTTGCCGAAGGCTGGATCGAGCCTTCACCGCCCGTGGTGCGAACCGGCAAGCGTGTTGCCGTCGTCGGTTCCGGGCCGGCGGGCCTCAGCGCCGCTGC
>JABABY010000185.1 GCA_014237955.1 Planctomycetota bacterium | reverse complement strand
CGGTTGTTCTCCTGACGCGACCCTGGTACGATCCCGCGGATTTTTGGCACACCGTCAAAGGTCATCGGAATTGCTTCCCATTAGGAGAGACCATGATGCAGTGCAGAGTATGCTCGCTGCATACGGATCGCCATCCCGTCGCTCATTGGTTGCTGCCTTGTCTCTTGGGAACAGTTCTCTTAGCCGGCTGCAGCAGATGGCCTTGGCGTGACGGGGCTGTTCCTGAATCTGTTGCCAACTGCCGAGAATTGTCCCAACAGGCAATTGCGCACATTGAATCGAATCGCTGGCAGGAAGCGGAAGGTTTGCTGGACCAAGCCATTACGTCCTGCCCTATCGATCCTGATGCCCGCCGGTACTATGCCGAGACATTGTTGCAGCGGGGAGCTACCGAAGAGGCGCTCAAGCAGCTGAAAGAAGCGATCAGCTTGACGCCCAATGATACGACATTGGCGGTTCGTGTTGGAGAGATTTATTTTTACCGTGGAGATCATGCCACAGCTAGCCGATGGGCCAACGAAGCCATCAATCTTGATCCGAGTGTCGTAGATGCCTGGGCGTTGCGGGCTCGTATTCAGCTTTCGAGCGGACATCCGCGAGAGGCTTTAGCCGATTTTCAGCGCGCATTGGGGTATCGCCCGGAAGACAGCCGCTTATTGGAAGAGACGGCAGATGTGTATATGACACTCGGGCGTCCCGGACGGGCATTACTCCTGCTCCAGAATCTTGCCGACACGTATGTTTCTGGTGAGGTGCCAACGGAATTGCAGGAGCGCAAAGGTGATACGCTCCTTGCATTAGGTCGGCACCAGGATGCGGCCCTCTGTTATCGTTTGGCCTGCCAAAACGAAGAACCTTCGGCCAATGTGCTTTATAAACTTGCCGAGGTTGAATTGCGACTCGGGCATCCTGAGCAGTCTCGTATCGCGACAGAACAAGCACTCCGTATCGATCCGCATCATCGAGCGAGCCAACAGCTCCTGTCAAAATTGCCCGGTTCCGCAGCAGGAAATTATCGCTGAATCATAGCCGATGATCGGGGGCTATCATCGTGTATCTCTAGGGATGCTTGCCGAGAGTATCTAAAGAATTCAGGAGTGGGAAGCTATCTCGGAGTCGGCATCGTTTTGTTCGCGGTCCTTCCGTTTTGATATGTACGCATGGACCAGTAGCAGGATAGCACCACAGACCAGAAAACTGTCTGCAATATTGAAGTTGGGCCAACGCAGATCGTCATTCCATTGAAGTAATATCCAGTCCCGCACCGCATAGATCGGAGTTCCTTGCTCGTGCCTCTCGGTCATCCAGGGCCAAACAAGGCCGTGCATTCCTGTCCGATCGTATAGATTGCCAAGGATGCCGGCAGAAATGCCGCCGAGAGCCACAGTGAGCCAGAGGTTACGCGCCTCACCGAGAATAAAGAGCCAATACCCAATGCCCAAGATGGCCAACAGTGAAAGCAGGGTGAACCAGACTACCATTCCCTGTCCAATGCCGAATACCGCGCCTTCGTTCAGGCTTATCTGGAGGCCAACATGGCCTTCCCAGAGCCAGAGATAACCGGGCTTATCGGCCATCGGAGGCCAGAGTTTGGAAAAAATCCAACTCTTTGTAAAAAGATCAAACGCCAGGCCGCTCAGCGAAATGCACAAAAAAATTAGATAGCGATTTGCCGGGACGCGCCTGTGGCAGCAGGTGTCCTGTGCGCTGCGGTTGTCTTCCTTGATGGACGTCTTATTGCCGGGATCCATCTCTGTGTCCGCATCCTCACTGTTCTCGATTGGAGGCGCAATCAATACAAAGTGGTGTATAGGGGATTGCCTTGAGGCGAGTTTTGCGGATCGCTTTTCCGCAATCGTCACATTTTCCGTAGGTGCCATCTTCAATCCGTTCGATGGCTGTTTCGACGGCCTCCAAGGTGGATTCCTCGGTTTCCATCAGACTGAGCGTAAATTCCTGCTCGTAATTATCGCTGCCGATGTCAGCCATATGGATTGGCATGCTCGAGAGATCGCCATTCGATTCCATCCTCGTCTTATTGAGCGCGGCATTTGCCATGGTTGAAACGTCACCTCGGAGGCGACCGCGCAACAACAAAAGCATTTCCTTGAAGGGCTTCATCTCGGTTTTTTTCATGCTGTTTCTCCGATGTTCTTCTCGCCGGTATTGGTCTCACCGGTATTGCGTCAGCTGCTACCCGCAGCGATATTGCCACTCCTCTAAAAAAAGAGAGACCCGCCATTGTACGAATCCCACACCAACCTGTCAAAGGTCCGGATGCCCGGTGACCTTGATGGGAAGCAAACCCTGCCATAGACTATTTTTCTATTTGAGCATTGGTTCCAGCAGTTTCCCGATCCTTGTCGGTATCTCCCTCACGAATCTTACCCGGGAGGCGTAGACGTGTTGCGCCACGACCGTGACTGAAGTTGCTTTTCAACGTTGTATTTCTGCTTCCTGTGGACAGACATTCGCAATCAACGAAGCGCTCGTTGCCTGCTCCGATTGCGGTTCCCTACTCGATGTGCAGTACGATTGGGACAGCGCAAAGAGTCCGCGCAGTCTTCGAGAATTCGAAACCAGTAACTTTGAATCGCAAAACCGACTCGCACAGAGTGGGGTTTGGCGGTTTCACCGCCTTTTGCCATTTGCGTCGCCCGAACAGCTAGTGACCATTGGTGAAGGGAAGACTTTGTTGCAGCATGCAGAGCAGGTGGCCCAGTATGTGGGTCTTGGATCGGGTCAACTGCATTTGCAATATGAGGGAATGAATCCGTCCGGAAGTTTTAAGGACAACGGCATGGCTGCTGCATTTACCCATGCAGGAATGGTGGGCGCGACAACAGCGGCCTGTGCTTCGACCGGTAATACCAGTGCATCACTGGCCGCATTCGCTGCGGTCACGCGGGCTCTGAAGGCAGTGATTTTTATTGGCTCCGGAAAAATATCGTACGGAAAGCTTTCCCAAGCGCTCGATTACGGTGCACTCACAGTGCAGATTGCCGGTGATTTTGACGATGCAATGGATCGCGTTCGGGAAGTGGCTTCTCAGTTGGGGATCTATTTGGTCAATAGCATTAATCCATTCCGCCTGGAGGGTCAGAAGACGATCATGTATCGTGTTCTCGAAGGGTTGGGATGGGAGGTTCCCGACTGGATTGTGGTTCCCGGAGGCAACTTGGGAAACTCGAGTTCGTTTGGCAAGGCGTTTTCGGAATTATACCAGCTGGGGCTGATTGATCGCGTGCCGCGTCTGGCAGTGATCAACGCAGCGGGTGCCAATACGCTGTTTGAACTTTATGAAAATCGCAAGTTGCGTTGGAATGATGGCAATCCCGACACCCAGATTGCGGACGACTATTATCGAGAGCTTGATGAGGCACAATCTTGTGCTGAAACCATTGCCAGTGCGATTGAAATCAATCGCCCTGTCAATCTCTATAAATGTCTACGGGCCCTACAGGTCTGTAATGGAGTTGTCCGTGAGGTGACCGATCAGGAGATTTTGGATGCCAAATCCCAAGTGGGTGCTGGTGGACTCGGTTGTGAGCCTGCCAGTGCTGCGAGTGTTGCGGGTGCCAAACAATTACGGAGCGAAGGCGTGATTGCCGACAGTGATCGTGTTGTCTGTATTCTGACGGGGCACCTCCTCAAAGACCCGGATGCCACGGTGGCTTACCATACCACCGATCAGGATATGTTTAATCAGATATTGGGTAGTCGTGGAGTCCAACGCGCGAGTTTTGCAAATCGAGCGATAGCCGTTCCCAATGATCTTGATGAAATCATCAAAGCGATTCAACTTTACAGTTAGCCTACAAGGTGTGAGCAGCTCTTCTTGAAGTGCTGTACGAAAGGAATCCGATGGGAAAAACAAGGATCGTCATTCACGGTGCCGCCGGAAAGATGGGACAGCGTTTAGTGGCGTTGGCTGCCGAAGATCCTCAGTTGCAGATCGTGGCAGCTGTTGAATCGGAAAACCATCCCAGTTTGGGGGAAGACGTGGGTGTATTGGCTGGGACGGGTCCTCTTGGCGTTCCGCTGTCCGGAGACTTTTCCGAGGCCGATGTGCTGATCGATTTTTCTGTACCTGCCGCTGCTGAAGCGATCACTTCTACATGTGTTGAAAGAAAAGTCTCTTTGGTCATGGCAAC
>JABABY010000184.1 GCA_014237955.1 Planctomycetota bacterium | reverse complement strand
GGAATCCCTTGCTTGTTCCAATTGGTCTTGGTCATGACAGAAAATTACTGACCGATATTGGGATCCAACGTCTGCTCCCTGACGATTGAGGGTGGTCAGGTCGAGGTGGGACGTTCTCATTATGTTGCGAGTCATGGCCAGGAATCATGCTGGGGGGAATGCGGGGCAAGTTCCACAGGAATTGTGTTCGCAAACATCTACACTAGCGAAACAAAAAATGTCCAGATCGATGGCGATGCTTCCCGCGTTGCAGACGGCCCCTTCTACCGCAATTCCAAGACCCGGGTCCGCCAAGTCAAGGATGGTCTCTCGCGCACCATCTTTCTGGGCGAACACGCGTCCGGCTTGAGTGAGAAGACATGGGTGGGTGTCGTCCCTGGGGCATATACCCATCCTCAGTTCAACAGCCCCGAAAATGGGCCCGATGCAGCAGCTACCCTCGTACTGGTCCATGCTGGCCCATCGGGTGGCGAACTTGATATTACTGGCGAACCGATCATTCATCCAATTAACTTTCCGACCTACCATGTCGGCCAGATGTATGCTGAGCATGTCGGGGGAGGCAATGTTGGTCTGGGTGATGGAAGTGTGCGATTTGTCTCAGAAGATGTTAGCCTTATGGTCTGGGCTGAATGGTCTAGTATCGCTGATGGGGAAGGGGGCGAAGATTTGCGATGATACCTTTATCGAATCAGAGTCATTTCTCAAGCGGTGGACTGTTACTTGCGGTTTCGATCCTGTTGGCCGGGTGTGGCGGTTATGGTGAGGTGAGCCCAATGACCTACGAATATGCCAAAGCCCTTTACGGAATCAGCAATCGGCATGCGGAAGGTAAGCTACCATCTGTTGGTCAGCAGATTACCAAAGCGCAAATGCGCGGCGAGATTTCGGATCGCGAAGCAGGCTGGTTAATTGCAATCGTGGACGATGCTGCCGGTGGCCGATGGAAGGCGGCACAACGCGAGGCACGCCGCATCATGGAAGACCAGGTCCGCTGAAAACGGATCTCAATAGTGCGGAAACGATTCCAATGGCGAACCGCGATTTCGCCTATCATGTGCATTCACATGGCGCAGGAGATGGATTGGCATTTTGTCAGATCACAGTCGCACGATTTGCTTCACAGCCTAACACTCTAATCGATCCGGAAGCGGGCCACGACCGCGTTGTGATCTGATCCAGTCTCGCTCGGGCTTCCGGAAAAGATCTTATAAGAGCCTTTCACGTACTGGGACGCCATCGCAGGAGACGCGAGGATGAAGTCGATCATCGATTGATACGGCTCTAGGTTGTACGTAATCCTCTTGGCGGGTGGCACTTCATCGAAAAACGTTTTTAATGCGCCGCCTCCGGCTCCCACAATCGCTTTCATGCTCGGACTCTCAATCGTGTCATTAAAGTCGCCGCAAAGAACGAACCGACGTTGCGGATCTTTTGTTATCAATCGGTCCAACAATTTGCGGATCATCCGGGCTTCACCGAGCCGAGTGGCATCTCCCGCTTCGCCACCATATTTGCTTTTCAGATGCACCGCAAAAATGTCAAATGGCTTGCCTTTTTCGGGTTCAATCCGGACTTGCAGGAAATCGCGCCGAAAATGCATCGGCTCGCCGTTGGCGTCCGGGAAAGTGAGGTGGCGGTGGGAGGTAACCGGGCCGACCGGAAGCCTTGAAAGAACGGCAACGTCAATTCCGCGCTTGTCATTTCCCTCTGTCAGGACAACGTGCTGATAGCCAAGGCCTGAAAGCAATGCCCGATTAAAATCATTTAGGTAGCCGCGGTTTTCCACTTCTTGTAAAACCAAAACATCAGCATCAAGGTCGTGGATACTTTTGGCGAGCAGGTCCAAGTCTTCCCGTAATTTAGCATTGGTGTCCTCATCCTTGCGATAAGGATTGTCTATCGAGTCGAACAGGTTGAGTACGTTTAAAGTACAGATTTTTACAACGGTTCCGACCTCTCTCACCACCGGTTCCTTGGTCGTCAAGTCAGAAAAGGATGTGTCGTCCGGAAGAACAACGACATCGGCACTCTTTTCAATGCGAACGTTGGGTTTGCCGCGGTAGCGATAAAGTTCGCCGCGTATGCGAACGTTTTTCCCTTTGAATATTTCTTCCGGGGGTGCGGAAAATTGCTCCGCGACATCGCGGCCGATAAAGCCAGTGACGTCGTTGCGGCGGCGACCGAAATTAAGAAAACGATGTCCGCTGGAGCTTTTGCCAGTGTTCGCTACCTGCCCAACCAAAAAAACTTTCTCACCGATATGAAAAGGGGCATCCTGCCAGCGGATCGTCGGGAGCAATTCATTGCTGCTGATCGCCGGTGGATCTGCAGGCTTGACAATGTCCGAGTCCGATTTGTCTTCACTTTGTGTTGTTACGACCTGGTCCGACCCGTCGACTAACGTCTCCCGACCATCAACATGCTCTCGACAGCCGACAGCGAGCAGAAGACACAACAATACACTAGGATACAATTCTTTTTGCAGCACTTTTCTCATTCCTCGCAAGGGTTGTTTGCCTCCCTGCCCCAAAAATGAATGGAGCGGACTGCCTTCTTCATTGCCATTTCGCCATTTTAGATCACCGTAAAACCAACGTCTGCAGAATCATCCGGATCACCATTGTAGTTGATGGTGATTTCAGTGCCCTCCGTAATGTCACAAATTGCAGTGAAAACCTTAATTTGGCCTCTCGCATCGTCGTAACGGGCGTTGGGATTGTAGGAGTGGTTGTAAAGCGATCCATAGCCCAATGCCAGTGCCACCGTCTGTTTTCCCCATGAAAAGGTATACTTCACAAAGGGAGAATCGCCATCCGGCAGCCACATGCTCGACGTCGGGACGACGAGCAACGGTACGCGTTCAATAACGGTCCGTTCGGGGATCGAACAGCTTGCAAACACACCGTATCCTTTGCCAGGGATTTTTTTGGTGTGAATCAGGGCGGAATGTGAAAGCATGGTTCACCATCCGAACTGTTAGTTTCAAGGATTTGACAAGCTCGTGATACTGGCACCTGTTTGACAGTAATCCTTCCGACAGGAAATCATCCTGCCATTAAGGCGCCAACACCAGACGATCTGGTGTCTCCAGGTATCCCTTGACGTCATTGAGAAACCGGGCAGCAACCGCACCATCAACCAGACGATGATCGTAGGACAGACTCAAAGGCATCGTCAGCCGAATATTGATTTCCCCGTCATACACCAGCGGCATTTCACGAGAGCGACCGACTAATAAAATCGCAACTTCTGGCACGTTGATCACCGGCGTGGAATAGGTGCCGCCAATGGCTCCCAGGTTGCTGATGGTAAACGTACCACCACGCATTTCCTCCACGCCAATTTTTCCTGTTCTCGCTTTTTCGGCCAATTCGGCCAAGGCACGAGCAATCTGTGGGATTCCCAGAGTGTCCGCATCACGGATCACAGGCACCATCAGGCCTCGTTCGGTATCGACTGCAATACCAACGTGGACATACTGCTTGTAAATGATCTTCCCTGCCTCCATATCCAGCGATGCATTAACGACCGGGTGGTGTCGCAAAGCCATTGCGACCGCTTTAACGACAAACGGCATAGAGGTCAGCTTAATGCCAACATCGGCATAGTCCTTCTTACTCAACTGGCGGACCTCTTCCAGTTCCGTAATATCCGCATCATCGAAATTAGTCACGTGCGGCGCAGTCGCCTTGGCGTGCTGCATATTGCTCGCAATCGTGGCGCGAATTTTTGGGATCCGATCGGTATGTATCGGCCCCCAGGCATCTTCACCGGCCTCACCCTTGGGAAGCGGTGGCACGGTCACCGGTGGGGGTGGTGGCAAATCTTGGCTCGCCGCGTCTGAGGAACCTTCGCCAAGCTGGTTCGCGTGACGGACCGCCTCCCGAATATCTTCCTGTGTAATGCGACCTTCCAGACTAGCAACGGCATGGTGTGCCGTCTCCTCGCCGGCATCAGATGACGACTCGGGTACCGATGGCGAAACTAGTTTTGCAGCAGATAACGGTCTGGTTGCGGGCGGCTCGCTCGTACTGGCGGGGGGTTCTGCTGGCTCAGCGGGCGGTGGGGCCGTTGCGGATGGCGTCTCAGGTTCTGCTGATGGACTCGTGGTTCCCTGCTCCATAGCAGGCTCCAACGTAATGATCGATGCCCCCACC
>JABABY010000183.1 GCA_014237955.1 Planctomycetota bacterium | reverse complement strand
TAGAGGTCAGGAAATCGGTCACTGTTATAGTCGCCCCAGATGACGGCCTTGGCAAAACGCATGTTCTCGACACCTGCTTGGGCCGCGACATCGGTAAAAGTACCATTTCCTTCATTGCGAAATAGCTGGCTCGGCGATGGATCAACAAGATGAAGATCTCGATTTCCAAGGTGTAAATTTTCGTTGCCCACATAAAGATCCACATCACCGTCGTTATCGTAGTCGGCCCAACTTGCTGAATGAGACGGGTAGTGGATGTTCCCCAATCCAGCACTGTAGGTGACATCGGTGAATCTACCGAAGCCATCATTTTGCAGTAGAGAGTTTGGATGCCGCCCTTTACGGCCCAACCAAGATCCCCGCAAGACATATACATCCAGGTCGCCATCGTTGTCATAGTCTGCCTGGACCATGTTGATGCCACCCAGCAGACCATCAAGTCCAGCATCGGCCGTTCTTTCTACAAATCCACCTTCGCCATTGTTTCTGAAAAAGTGCATTCCTTCGGTTGGATCCCAGGTCGAAGCTAAAATATCGAGCCACCCATCATTATCAAAATCATCAACAATCACCGTTCCCGCTAAATTGAAAGTATTAAAGCCCAATTTTTTCGCAATGTTCGTAAATCTTGGAAAAGGTTTGTCCGAGGCGAACGTTTCTGGTGGTATGAGATATTCGGACGGAACGTCATGTGGATAGTCGTCGAGGGTCATGTAGGCAATGTTCAACAACCACTTGGCACGCTCATGCCTGCCAGAAGTCATTTGCAACAATTCTGTAAAATAACGAATCGCTGTTTGCGATGCATTTTTCTTTTGGTGAATAGCTGCACCGCGAATGGGAAAGATGCAGCTTTCCGAAGTGTTCATTCGGCAACAATTCTGCGTTTCTCCATGACGCATGTGAGATAAGCCAAGGCGATAGATAGCCTCTTCGATGTGCAGAGGATTCAGCTTGGACTTTAGATTGGGCAGTAAGTTGTAGGCAATTTCAAAGTGTTCAATCGCATTTTTTTCATTGCCGAGATGACTTTCTTTTTTAGCGAGCTTGAAGTGTAGATAAAATTTTCGTATGTCGCTAACTTCTGGGGGTAGCGTTGCCAATTCGTGCCGAAACTGATCGATAGACGGGGTTCGCTGAGAAATGAAGAATTGGTCGGCGGATACAGTGTTTTTTGAGATGTATTCAAGATGAGCAATCATTTGATTATGGCTGACAGGTGAAGCGGAGCCAAAATCTTTGAAACGATTTTCTTTGTATGCTGCGACAGTTGTCGTGCTGTGTTGTGCCTTTTCATTGCGACTACGAAAAACACCACTTGGACCCATTGCAGCAAAAGAAGGTTTGGCATGTGGCACAAACGGCCTGGAGTGGGACTGTGGGCCTGTGTCACATCCCGATAGCAGGAGCAATACCGCCAGTAGCCCCGTCCAGCGGCCCAGTAGACGCGTCCAGCGTGAACACGAAGCAGCCCAGTTGACCCACAGCGACGAGCGCGCGGCCAAATAAGAAAAGACAAAATCCACGCGGTGCGCGGAC
Source organism: Planctomycetota bacterium (assembly GCA_014237955.1). Taxonomy (GTDB): domain Bacteria; phylum Planctomycetota; class Planctomycetia; order Pirellulales; family UBA7805; genus UBA7805. The sequence goes on along the minus strand of JABABY010000183.1, from coordinate 2,673 downwards.
TGTATCAAACCTTCATTAGACATTGCCTACAAATCTGTTCCAACTCCATTTCCGCCCTAGAAGAAATGGAGATCATTACCTATTTGATACAGTGCTTCTAAAATATTGTCAAAGAATATGAGTGCGAAACTTTCGCATATGCGACGAAACAAAGCTTTTTTTTGGCCCTTTTTGCCGAAAGGCTAAGTAAAAGAAAATGCGTAAACTGGACCGAATAAACACTGTTGGCTTACCGCAATGATGGCTTCGTTTGCCAAACCCATTGCAGTGCTGCTGGCAAAGGCCAAGCGGGGTTGGCAACGTAGGACCGACTAACTCGCTAGAGCAGTTAGCGCGTCACAGGTTTGGATCGGGTAAAAGTATCCCATACCGATCCTGGAAATTCGTGGCCATGGTCTCTAGATGCTCGATTCCCAGATTATCGATCTGCAGACTACTCGCGATGGGCCGGAGTAGCCTCTCGATAAGGTTTGCCCGTTTCGTAGAGTTTTAGGCGGGTATTGAGATCGGCCTTGAAATTTTCAGGGGCAAACTCAAGGGCCTTTTTCTGCCATTCGAGAGCTTTTTCAAACTGGCCCTCCTCGGCATAGGCCGCGGCTAGCGTGTCCAAGGCGCTGAAGTTCTTCCATTGAGCCAAATCGCACGCTTTGTTCGCAATCAATAAGGCACTCCCCCCATCTCGAAAAGCTGCATCGGGACATGTGGCCCGGAGCCATGCCAGACTATTATATCCGCGCACATTTTTCGGACTTAGCTCAATGGCCATGCTGAAGTCATCGATAGCGCGTTTAAATTCTCCCAGCCGAGCATAGATCTCGCCGCGCCGCTGAAATGCGGGTGCGTCGTTGGGCGCAATGGCAGCAACTTGCGTAAAATCCTCAATGGCTTGTTTGTCTTTTCCCAAGGCACTTAAAGTCACTCCGCGATTGTAGAGAATATGTTGATTCTCAGGCTGCAATGCATGGGCTTTTTCGAAGTGCGGTAGGGCATCTGTCGTGCGTTTCTGTTTCAAAAAAAGATTCCCAAGCGTGGCGTGAGCAACGACTTGGTCCGGATTGAGGCGCACGGCTTCTTCAAGCTGTTTTTGAGCTTCGTGGAGTTCTCCTAGCTGGAGGAGCGCAGATGCATAATGTGTACGAACGCTATCTGAATCCGGCCAGAGATCAACAATATGTTTCAATTGTTTTGCCGCATATTCCCGTTGCCCCAGCCTTTGATAGAAATCTGCAAAGCGGCTGTATTTGAGTCCTTCGAGCCCGTTCAGTGCGATACGTGCCGGTGCACTGTCCAATGTCCTTCCGGTGATCATTGCAGCCCGCGAGAAGCGATCGACCTCCGAATCATCTGCAGCATCAAGGTCACGTAAAAGTTCACCGCTATCTACAGGCCCTTTGTAGATCGTCATCAAACGACCTTTTGAATCGATCAGGAAACTCGTAGGTAACGGAAGCGGACGGTGCACCGGGGTCTGAAGGTCGTGTACTGATTGCAATGCGTCAAGCAGTGGTCTTGTTGCACGACCGGTTCGAAACGGAAAGGCCATCGACTTCATTTGGGCCAATGCATCTGTGTGGCTCGATCTCGCATCGCCGATGCCATCGACCGAAAGTGCCAGGATATCGAGGCCTGCTGCCGCAATCGCATCGCGATCCTGAATAAGAGCTTGTAGCTCTTCAAGACAGGGTTGGCACCAACTTGCCCAAAGAATGATAAGAAGTGGTTTCCCTGTGTTGGTCTGAAGCTTCTGATCAGCACCTGCCCAATTGCAATACGGCAAACTGGGAAGTTCCAACGGTGTTATCAACCGTAATATTGCCTTCTCGGAATAGGGTAGAGGTTCTTGTTCCTGAGCAACGAGAGCTAGCGATCGAAGAGAGCTCTTGGGCTGCGTTGCAACTCCAGAGCCTTGCATAAGAATCTGTCTAGTATCGAGTGGTAAGGCCTCAAATGTTTCCTGCCCACCGTTGGGCCAATGGACAACGACCTTACGCACCTCGGTTGCGTTCCCGAGGCCGAAGTGGACCCATTTACTATTCTGCGACAAAAATCCCTCTCCCGCACGGAGCGTTTTGAATAAAGGAGGATCATCAGGATTTTGGGTATACACTTCTAGGCGCGCGCCAATGGCATCTCGATTTGTCGTGGTACCGTTGCCTATGAGTCGTAAGGAAAGAAACCGGTTGGTGCCGGGACGATCGTTACGCATAAATCGCAAGCGGGGAGCGGTCCGGTTTGAGATCCATATATCCAGATCGCCGTCGAGGTCCCAGTCACTAAATGCCAGACACCTTCCATCATCCGGGAAATCGAGACCGCTACTCACGGAAATATTGGCAAAATTACCACTACCCGTGTTGAGGTAGGCGCAATTGCGCTCATGACCACTCCAAGACGCACCGGACCGGATCAGCTGAAATATCTTTGACCAGGCACGCCGATATTCTGGATTGAATTTATCTTCTGAACTGTGTGGTGATTGCGACACGACCTGTCGCCAGAAAAGACTTCACAAGTCTCCAGTTTGGTCACCGGTAAGAAATCCATTAGCCACAAGCCAATGACCGGAAGCTTGAGCAGACATTTCATGGACCCGAGGGCCTGAGTCGTGCACTGGGCGAACTGATGCAACCGTTCGCAAATGCGAACCACATTCGTACAAAATTTAAGATCTTC
>JABABY010000182.1 GCA_014237955.1 Planctomycetota bacterium | reverse complement strand
GACAATCAATGCACTGGCCGCTGTCGATGAAGTCATTTTGCCGATGCAGCCCCATTTTCTGGCACTCCATGGACTGAGCAAACTCCTCCAGACCATACAACTCGTTGCGCAAAAGCTCAATCCACAATTGAGACTGACAGGGGTTGCCTTTTGCATGTTCGACTCAGGAACCCGCTTGGCAGCTGAGGTGAGTCGGGATGTCGAACAATTTTTTGAACAGTCGCGAAGCCAACCAGTTCCCTGGGCAAGTGCACGTGTTTTTCAATCGCGTATCCGCCGTAATATTCGTCTGGCCGAAGCCCCCAGTTTTGGGCGATCCATTTTCAATTATGCGCCCGAATCAAATGGAGCGACCGATTACCGCGAAATGGCAGACGAGTTAGTCCATTTTCTTCCTGCGACCGACCGTCTTGCGGCAGCATAATACCGTCTCGGTGGTGTTCGCAGAGGCCGTTGGATCAGGGCATCCTTGCGGCCTGAAAAAAGTCGGCGGCCGTCCACTTTTGAAACCATTGTTTCAATTTTTCAGCCAGTTGCCCTAAATCCCAATCGCCCGTTGTGGCGACCGCCTCGATCGATTGGCCAATGGTTTCGCCTTGGAGGATTCGCGCCAAAAGTTCGTATTCTATTTGATCCAGTTCCAGTCGCCATACGACATATTGGCGACGAGTCAGGGCGACAAACTGATCGCCCGGAGCGGGGATCTCCGGTTTTTGTTCTTTGCGAAACTGAGTGAAGTAGTCATTGACCGGAAACCGGAAGGCAAGCATGCGTAGACATGGGACTGGCTCGAGGACGACATGGGCCCAGCGATCAACTGGAATTGCCAGAAGCTGTTCGGTCTCAAGCAGCGATTGTCCCTCGGTGCCGGGTCCATCAAAAACCTGCTCAATATTCCATTCAAGCGTTGCCAAATCGATTAAGAAATCGGGCCAATCAACGTGCCCTTCTTCTTGTTCGTGGGCATCTGGTCGGGTTTCCTCCAGATGCTTCGAAAAATTATTCCCAAGTTGGCATAAGGAATAACTGGCCGATGGATACCGTTGCAGGTAGCCAAAGGAAAAGTCATTAAAGAGTTCCTCCCCGAGGGCATAGACCATGGCAGGAAAACTCTCGCGAAGGCACTCCGTAAGTCGGGAATAGTACGCATTTCCATAAATGCCAAGTCGTTCGACGCTGGTCAGATTGTTGGACCGTTCAATGACCTGTTCCACCTCGGCAGCAGAGACATCAATGTGCTCCCGGGCTTGCTCGGACTCGATGCCCGTTTCGATTCCGTCGGCATGCGAGATCACCGATTGCATCCATTTCTGCAATCGACGCAGATCAAAGGCATCGGTAGGTTGCGCGGGTAGTGAGGTTTGTTTTCCCATCAGTCTTGGTAATCGTTGCTGCGGGGATTATGCGGGCAGATGTTTCGTTACTAGGTCGTCTCGTTTCTAGGTCAACGCACCTCCGGCACGACAAAATGTAAGGGGTGGGGGACCGCAGATTCTCGTTCCACGGCGGTCTCCTGACTGGGGGACATCGTGCTGGGAAGATGGTCTCCCATATACTGTTTCGCCTTCAGGACCTCAGCATGGACTTTTTCAAACGGAGGAATGTTTGCGTCCCACTCCAAAAGTGTAGAGATGCCCCCGGTTCGAAGATGGGCTTTTCGATAGAGTTCCCAGACCGGATCAATCACTTCGCCGTCGTGGGTGTCGATCAGATGGGTCCGACAATTGGTGTGACCGGCAAGATGGCATTGCACAACACTTTCGAAAGGCACGTTTTCCAGATATTCGTGGGGATCAAAATCGTGATTTACACTCGACACATAGACGTTGTTCACATCCAACAAAAGTCCGCAATCTGTCGCAGCCACCATCTGCTTTAGAAATTCCCATTCCGGCATGGTGGAATCGGCAAAGGTGACGTAGCTGCTGGGGTTCTCCAACATCAGAGGGCGTTCCAAATAATCCTGAACGATACGAATCCGTTCGCAGACATGAGCAAGCGTAGTTTCATTTAACGGGACGGGCAGCAAATCGTGTGTATTGCGACTGGCCACCCCGGTCCAGCACAAGTGGTCCGAAATCCAAATCGCAGATGTTTCTCGGGCGAGCCGCTTCAATTTTTCCAGATAGTCGAAATCGAGTGGATCGGTACTTCCAATCGAAAGCGATACACCATGCATGACAATCGGATATCGTTCAGCAATCTGCTCTAACGTGTAGCGGGGACGACCACCCGAATCCATGAAATTTTCCGAAATGATCTCAAACCAATCGACCTCGGGTTCCTGTTGGAGAATGTGTTGAAAGTGGACTGTACGAAGGCCGACTCCTAACCCCAAATTTGGGTATCCCAGGCGAGCTTTTGCCATCGTATTAAGCCCTCAATAAACCAAGGTGGATGCTTCAGAGCGACCCCAATGTTTAGAACAACACAACAAAAACAGGAAGGCCGCACGACGAGCTTTGTCGTCGTGCGGCCAAGTGTTCCTGTTTTTAGCAGATAGAACTATTTGGCGGGTGCCGGTCCGAATTTTTTACCAGCCGCCTTCATGGCCGCTTCAAAATTGGCCCGGGCCCGCTTCCAGGCTCCGTCGCTTAGCGGTACACCGCATTCGCCCTTTCCTTTACAGGCATTTGCACCGGGATTTTTTCCGCAACCGCCTTGGCCTTTGCAGTCATTCCCACCATGACAGGTATGTTTGTTGGCGGTGTGGCAAGAACCCTGGCCGGCACACTTATTATCGCCGCCTTTATGACCGCCACATGCGGGATTCAGCCCGCGACAGACATTTTTACCCTCCGTTAACGGACTGAGGGTTTCGCCTTCGTCAGCAGCACTAATGCGAACGGTGGCTACCCCGGCTACCAATCCACCAAGAGCCGCGGTGGTAAGTTTTGCAAATTCACGACGACTTAGATCATTTGACTTCACGACACATACTCCTTGTACACGAACAATACCCAATAATAATGTCGCGACGATATGATTCGAAGCGACAATAATTCAAAGCGACGATGGCAACGCGATTATTGCTAAAGACAATCCAAATGATGTCTATTACCACGTCCCCGTAGAGGCTCAAGATATCGCAAATCGGTCCCTTTATCAAACAGGGAGCGCGGGAAATCCGGGATTTCCGCAGGAATAGCCAATGGTGACCCAGGAAACCCGACACGCTGTTAAAATCGTCTCTCGGAAGTAGTTGAGCGATTTGCAATTGATTGTGCGCTGTTCTTTTTCCGGCCACTCTGGGCGTCTATGCTCGACACTTGCTGCCGAGAAACAATGCTAGCAAACGGGCAACTTACCATCCCATGAGCCTTGGTTCTTTTGGGTCATTCCTGTTTGTGTAGTCACTCACATTGGCTGACGCTTCCCTTGCTTAATCTGCTTGCCCAGCCACTAAGACTCTATGCGATAATTACGCCTATTGAACAATTATTCGCAAGATATAAGGACAACACCAAGTTGAAACGGTAACACATCGATATCAATTTAGTTGCCCAGAATTGGCGTTTGTGATATTAAACATGAGTTGTCTCTTTTATGGCTTTAAGCTGTTTTAGTTGGACAGCACAATGATTACTTTTTGTCATCACCGGGGACCTCGTAAGAGGGGCTGATGACAGCGGGCCGGGTTGATTGATTCCCGTCCTTAATTTTGAAAGTGATTCTACGACATCAACTGTTTGCCAAAACCCCGGCTCTCCAACGTCGATGGTCCCCGCACACTCTGGCATATCGGCGCCACAGGTCTGACCGTTTTGCATCGTTTGAAAAACGCCGCTATAGCGCATCACCAGTTGATTCATTATCGCCAATCTTTTGAACGGGAGCCGCCGAGTCACACCCTGAAATTGGAACAGAACTAGAATGCGAAATGTAACATCATTGAATCACAAACTCTGGTCGAGTCGTTTTGGATGGAACTGCAATGTAAGTCGAAAGAACCAGACCCTCTTGGACAAGCTGCTACGGATAGAGCATTTAGAACAAAAGCAACTTCTTACCGGGACACTCAATGGTATCGTGGCGGTCAATGCAGAAATCGATAGCAATACGCCCGCCCTCGTCGCGGATGATCTCGGTGTAGATTCACCCCGACTCAATTTAGGAAGTTCCAATCTTGTATTGAGCCAGACGCAACCTGGCTCTTCGGCGATTTTTAGTGGAGGCCGTTTAGGTAACGGCAGTGGGGAATTCCGTAATGAGGGTGCGTTTGCCGCCCTTACCT
>JABABY010000181.1 GCA_014237955.1 Planctomycetota bacterium | reverse complement strand
CCAAAGGGGATTTCCCCGTACGGTCCCCGTTTCGCCTCCTACAGAATCGAAGACCTGATCGCCTTCTTTTTCATCGAGTCGATAGTGGGCAATCAACCCATAGCTTGGATCCTTGGTGCGATACCCTTCGATTACTGCACGGCGCTGCCAGTTGTCAAACGCATCCTTGTTGCGTTCGCCCGTTGTAACCATCGCCTTTTCGATCTTGGCAAGCCGCCGCTCCGCTTCCGCTGTGGCAGATTCGATCATCGGATCGACGACACGCATCAGCGGATCCACGTTACCGGTACGATTTTCAACGCCCTTATCGGTAATAGTATTGAAGTAAGCAAAGAAGCTATAGAAATCCTTCTGCGATATCGGGTCGTATTTATGATCGTGACACTGGGCACACCCCATTGTCAAACCCATAAACACGGCAGACATTGTTTTGACACGGTCAATGACATACTCGACACGATATTCTTCTGAGATCCCCGAAGCAGTCACGCCGTGATTCCGATTAAAGCCGGTAGCCACCTTCTGGTCATTTGTCGCATTCGGCAGAAGATCGCCGGCAAGCTGTTCCATTGCAAACTGATCGAACGGCATATTTTCATTGAGGGCACGAATGACCCAGTCACGCCAAGGCCACATGTCTCGATGAAAATCCTCATGGTAACCATGGGTATCGGCATAGCGCGAGGCATCCAGCCAGTCCACCGCCAAACGCTCACCAAAGCGCGACGATGCTAAGAGACGGTCGACTAGATTTTCGTACGCATTGTCGCTACTGTCGGACAAAAAGTTTTCAACCTCTTGGGGTGTGGGAGGCAAACCTGTCAGATCCAGGGTGAGACGTCGTACTAAAGTCCGGCGGTCCGCTTCAGGATTTGGCGTGAGATTCTCTTTTTTAAGCCGCGCGAGCACGAAGTGATCAATCGCACCACGTGGCCAATCCGGTTCTGCTACTTCGGGGATTTCTGGCCGCTCGGGGGGTACAAACGCCCAATGCTCATTCCACTGCGCACCTTGCTCGATCCAGATTTTGATCCGCTCAATCTGTGTTGGCGTCAGCTGCTTCCGTTCGTCAACGGGTGGCATCCGCTGGTCTTCAGCCGTATCCACCAGTCGCTGGTAAAGCTCGCTTTTTTCAGCAGAGCCCGGCACAATGATCGGCGTGCCAGAACTGGACTCTGCAAAAATCTGCTGGTGCATATCCAGTCTTAGGTCTGCCTCGCGTTTGTCTGCATCGGGGCCGTGACAGGTAAAACAGGCGGCAGAAAGAATTGGGCGAATTTCTAGATTAAAATCGACCGCTTCCTCCTCTGGCAACGCGGCATATGCTGGCAGCACAAAAACCAGAGGGAGCAGGTAAATGAGCGAAACTACAAAAGATCGCTGGGCGAAATACATCGATTAATCTCGCGACCGCTTTATCTTGTGATTAAACGCCAATGCAGGGCTGGGGAAACCAAATTGGCACCAGAGGCAAGACCAAATATCCTGTAACCACATTAGAAACCAGCCAGCGGGGGAAGTAAAGCCGCAGATGGATGTAATGCTAAGGAGCCCCCGTATTTTGATCAAAAAATACTTATTTGAAATTATTCGGCCTTTTGCGATACAATGCCTAAGTGCTGTGGAAGCAGTCTGGCCATCTACCGATAGGTTCATCCGCAGAGGCAACAAGGAGCCCACACACTCAAACAGGCTGAACAGGTGGCATTGTAAAACGGGGGCAGATTTGAAAATTAATAAAATGAAAAGTCTGTTTTTGCGCGCTGTAACTGCGACTCTCTTTGTGGCGGTTGCTTTACTGGCTACTTCAATTTGCCGTAGTCAAACGATCGATCGTGACCAAGCTCTCCAAATTCTCGCGGACAACGGTCTCGAGGAACTAAGCCCCGGCGTATGGTCTCTTAAAGGAAGTCAGGGAAATAATTTTGCCATAAGAAAACTTCATCGCATGCACGGCAATAAAAAGATACGTGCCGCACTGCATGCCGTCGGTGGTACACTCGATATTCCGGGTGGCAATGATGCGATTCCGGAATTCGACTCGACGATTAAACCGCCTCCGGAGGCTGTCGAACCTTCTGAAAGAAAACAAAAGCCTCAGCGTGAGGGGATCGTGAATCCCAAGCCAGCGTCAGCACCCAAGCCTGTAGTCCTTAAAATACCGAGTAAAGAGAATCGCAAGCAGGCCCTCAAAAATATCCAAGATGCCTTTGAGGTAGAGTATGTTGCTGCCACGACGCCCGAGAAACAAAAGGACTTGGCGACGGTTTTATCCGAATTCATTCAGGATGAACCAAGCCCAGCCATCCGGTATGTCCTTTTCGAAGAGGTCTACAAGCTGCATGCAAAATCGGGTGATGCCGACAACACCTTTAAAACGGTCGATCAATTACAGGTAGGTTTTCCAGACATCGATCCTCTGAGATACAAATTTTATGGTCTTAAACAAATCGTCAGCGACCTGTCCGGAAGCACCGATGGGCGCGAGGCATACCAAGGACTACGGCCGATCATTAAATCTCTCTTTGATCTGGCCAAAGAAAAAGATGATTTCAAACGTGCTCTAGAGGTTGTTCAACTGAATATCGAGGCCGCCGAGAAGGTAAAAGATCGCAAGGCCCTACTATCGGCCAGGAAACAACTCGTAGAAGTCGACCAACTCAGCAAAAGATATGCACTGGTTGCTGCTGCGTTAAAACTCCTCAAGGAAAATCCTCTCGATGCGGCGGCCAATCAAACGGTAGGTGAGTGGTATTGTTTTGAAAAACAAAATTGGCCCGAGGCAATTCGCTACCTAGCGATCGGCAACAACCAGGATTTAGTGCATTTGGCAAAAGCCGATCTTGAGAATCCACGCGATGCAAGTGAGCAAGTGGGCATTGGCGACCGCTATTGGGAACTTTGGGATCTATGGAAAGCAGACTGGGAGCGGCCGGAGGAGGCCCCAGCCCTACAGGCTCGCGCTGTTCACTGGTACCAGAAAGCCATCCCGCAACTCGCCGGAATTAAGGCAAAGCGACCCCAAACACGACTCGATGCCTGGGAGTCATCGCAGCAGCAGAGAGTTGAAGCCGAGACGGAACAAGAAAAGCCTGGTGACGCGAACGGAAAAGCGGGAAAGAAAAAGCGAGATATAAAATTAGCCACCAAACCAAAATATCTCAATTCTTTTAAAACCAAAGCAAAGGCGCCTTTGTTTTCTTTGATGGGTGTCGTCGGAAATCAGAGCAATCGCGAAAGAATTGGAGACGGCAACCATATCTATTTACACCCGTGGCCGAGTGGTCGAGTCTCGACCATTTCGTTCCGACTAAAAGGGCAATACAAAACATTTAAAGGCTCGGTGGGTGTGCCCAATGTGCGATCATACCTTGGTTACCCAAGTTCCCGGATCACTTTTTCAGTCACGAAAACGTTTATAGACCCTGACAAAAAACCCGAACAAATTTTCATTGTAAAGCGACAAAGGGGTATGGATTGGCGAGAAGATTTTGTAATCGATATAACTGGGGTTAGCAAACTCATTCTCGAGACATCATGCGGAGGAGATCCCGAAGGCTGCTTTGCCTTTTGGTTCAACCCCCAGGTTAGTCCTGAAGAGCACTCTCCAATCCAGACACGAAGCCCGCAAAACTTCACCAATCCGAACCAAAGTATCCGTATTCCAGGGCAGCAACAAAGAGTCCCCGTCCAACTGCCAGGTTTTCCAGGACAGCAGCCAAGCCTCCCGGGACAATAGAAATCCCGATCGAATCCGCGATAAGAATAATGTCTGGAGGATGTTTTCTCTTTGGTTTTCTACTTCGGTACCACATGAGAATCGACCATCTCCTGACTCAGATTCCCGTTCACGTCGACGACGTTGAGGATATACCGGACACCCTGACTACTCCCGAGCGGTTTGGGGCACTTGAGCGTTACGGTCTTCTCGAACGTTTTTTCACCCTGCAGATCCAAGTCGGCCACCATTGAATCAATCCACTCCCCACCCCGCTGCATACAGACAAACGCGCCGAGACCCCCGCTGTCACTCATTTTTAGCGAAGCGGTCACCGTTTCATCACCCGCTTTCGGTGGCCGGAGTAGTTTGAATTCGCGAATCACCGGCGGCTCGCTGTCGCTTTCGTCAAACTGCTCGCTGAGAAATCGGGTTCTCGATGCGATCCGCGCATGGGCTAGCGAGAAGCGAACCGGCCTGGTGCCCGCTATCTCGAGATCGTACATCCGGCCCAAATGATGGTAAC
>JABABY010000180.1 GCA_014237955.1 Planctomycetota bacterium | reverse complement strand
GCGGCACGCGCCGCCTGGGCGATGCATCGGGTAATGAAGAATCGGCTCGCCGGAATGGTCGAACGGATCGAAGCATTAAACCCCTTGGCGGTACTTGGTCGCGGTTACACCTTAACGCAGCGAATGTCAAATGACGTCTTGGTGACCGACAGTTCGCAGTTGGAAATTGGTGAGCAAGTGGTTACTCAGTTTGCACATGGCAAGTCAATCAGTCGCGTGGAACGGATCGAAAATGGATCTTGAACGGTAGAGAGGTACATTGTGGCAAAAAAGAAAAAAGTTGAAAATAAAGGAGCAGCGAATTTCGAGGATTCGCTTGCCGAGTTGGAGCAGATTGTCCACGCCTTGGAGGATGGTCAAATCGGGCTTGCGGACGCGTTGGCCCGTTACGAACAGGGTGCCACGCTCCTGAAGAAATGTTATAAACAGCTTGCAGACGCAGAGCAGCGAATCGAACTGTTGAGCGGTGTCGATTCCGATGGCAATGCGTGCGTGGAAGGGTTTGACAGTCAAAAAAAACACGCATCAGGAGAGGATTCCCCTCCACCCGGAAAAACAAAGACTCCAGATTCGGCATCGGACGGGAGCAGCGAGGATGGAGATGGGGAACTGTTTTGATTCTAAAGCCATCGGTTTCCCCTTTTTTTGTATGCATTGCATAACTAGAATAATATTCGGTAGCGGGGCAAAAATGTTTTATGTTTCAGCCTTGCTCGATGAGCCTCATTGCACCGCGTCTATTATCTGCCGTACAAAAATCCAAGGTCCTAAGAGATGCCGGTGAGTCCCCCAGTTGCCTTTTCCGAACTCGCGGAGCAAATGCGGCGGCAGATTAACGCCGCACTCGAGTCGCATATTGTTTTTTCGGACCGCTGTCCCGAGGAACTCTCCGAGGCTTGCCGGTACAGCTTGCTTGGTCCGGGTAAGCGTTTGCGACCGATGCTTGTGCTGCTGGCAGCCGAAACTTGCGGTCTGGATGAGGCGGCGGCCATGCCTGCCGCATGTGCTGTGGAAATGATTCATGCCTATTCGCTCGTTCACGATGATCTGCCAGCAATGGACGACGACGATCTCAGACGCGGACGTCCTACCTGCCATCGGGCTTTTGGTGAAGCAACGGCAATCCTCGTTGGAGATGCACTGCTAACGCGCGCTTTTGAGATTTTGGCAACGGACGTTCGGCCATCGGAAGTGGCGATGCAGTGCAGTGTTGTTTTGGCGCGTGCAGCAGGTGCTGAAGGAATGGTTGGTGGCCAGAGTCGTGATCTTGCGGTGGCTCAGGCAAAGGGGGGGCGGGAACGAAAACGCGATGCTGAAGTTCTTGAGAATATCCATCGTAGTAAAACGGGGGCGATGTTTGCTGCCTCACTGCAAATCGGAGGACTCGTTGCGCAAGCGACCGAAGATGAGTTGGCCATCCTTCAATCGTATGGTGAGAAGATTGGATTGGCATTTCAGATTGCCGATGATCTGCTCGATAAGTTGGGCGATGAGACGTTGATTGGAAAACGGGTTCGTAAAGATGAACAGCATGGCAAGCTCACCTTTCCGGGTTTGTTAGGTATGGAAGAAAGTCGACGCGTTGCCGAGGAAATGATCGAACAGGCATGTGTACAAATTCGCCCATTTGCGTCACGGGCAACACCGTTAGAAACCCTGGCTCGTTATGTCCTGGAAAGGGATTCTTGATGGAAGAGATTCTCTCTCGTATCGACTCGCCTAAAGATTTGTTGCATCTGGATGATGACGCTCTTATCCAGTTGGCAGAGGAAATCCGTAACACACTCTGCAGTCTTCTTTCGCAGAGGGCGGCTCACTTTGCGTCGAACCTGGGAGTGGTTGAATTGTGTTTGGCCCTACATACGAGCTTTGATTTTTCTCAAGACCGTCTCATTTGGGATACCGGCCATCAGATTTATCCCCACAAAATTGTGACAGGCCGCTATCACGAGTTTGGTTCCATCAGAACCCGTGGTGGTTTGATGGGATACCCCAATCCACAGGAAAGCCTGTACGACCTGTTCATGACCGGGCACGCCGGTTGTAGTATCTCGACCATTCTCGGGCTTCGAAGTGGTGACGATTTGATCCGTACCGATGAGGATCGCCATGCGGTTGCAGTGATTGGCGACGGGGCCTTCCCTTCAGGTATCGTCTACGAGGCAATGAATAATGCCGGTGGAATGAAAAAGAAACTACTCGTTGTTCTCAACGATAATCGCATGTCCATTTGTCCTCGCGTGGGCGGTTTGGCGGACATGTTTGATCGACTGCGAGTCGCTCGTTCGTATGTTGGCGTGAAAACGGGTGTGGCACGATTGCTCCATGGTATTCCTTTGCTGGGTGTTCCCATCGAAAAATTTCTCGGCAACTTCAAGGAAGCGATCAAAGCCGGTTTGCATGGTGGGATGATGTTCGAAGAATTGGGCTTCCATTATGTCGGCCCTATTGATGGACACAATATTCCACTTTTGCGGAAATATTTAGCTATGGTTAAGGATCTTGATGAGCCGGTCCTGTTGCACGTTGTTACGGAGAAAGGACACGGATTTCGTCCCGCTGCAGAAGATCCGGTGTATTTCCATACTCCGGCGCCGTTTACTCGAGAAAAGGATCGAGTCGTTTCTGTTGGAGTCTCATCGTCAGCAGCCTATACCGATCTCGCTGCCAAAGCCATTGAAGCGGAAATGGCGATTCGCAGTGAAGTCACCGTCCTTACCGCGGCGATGTGTCAGGGCACTAAACTGGAGGCAGTGCGAGATCGTTTTCCCGACCGCTTCTTCGATACCGGTATTTGTGAAGGACACGCAGTCGCTTTTGCGGCGGGCCAGGCGAAAGCCGGCTTGCGACCGGTAGTCGATATTTACAGTACATTCCTGCAGCGGGCATACGATCAAATCTTTCAAGAGGTCTCGCTGCAGAATCTACCGGTTACCTTGATGCTCGACCGGTCCGGATTGACCGGCCCGGATGGGCCTACCCACCACGGTGTTTTCGATATCGGATACCTCCGTATGTTTCCGAATATGACCGTGATGGCACCCGGGGACGGTCATGATGTGGCAGCCATGCTGAAATTCGCTCTCGACCATGATGGTCCTGTCTCAATCCGTTATCCCAAGGCTCCGGCAGAGGACGTTGGTTCCCCCGAGAATTTTCCCGACCGTACCGCCGTTGAGTGGGGTAAGGCGGAGGTTTTGCACTTTGGTGTCGATGGGATGATCCTCTGCTTCGGGGCGCAATTGGCTACAGCCTGTGAGGCGGCAGCACAGCTACGTACCACTGGTCTGGACATCGGTGTGGTCAATGCCCGCTTTGCCAAGCCGTTGGATGAACAGGTTGTCTTGCAGTGTGCCCGAGATTCGCAGTTTTTGGTGACCCTTGAAGAGGCGGCATTAATGGGTGGTTTTGGGAGTGCAGTCCTTGAATGTCTCAGCGATGCAGGTTTATCCAACACCTCTGTTGCAAGACTTGGTATTTCGGATGCATATGTGGAGCATGCGGGCCGCGAAGAGTTGCTTGCAAGTCTGGGATTGGATGTCGCTGGTATTATGGCCGCTTGTCGTAACTTGGCGGAGCAGTGTGGTGCCGGGCAAAGTGAGATCGCCCAGACAAGCTAGCGGATTGGACGGTAAACGTTTGGATTGCTTGATCGGATTGGCAGCAAGATCTCCTCTCGGCAATAGTGGTCGTCGTTGTTCTGCGTGAGTGCGTTTCTTAGCCGATTGAACATGGTGCAGGATTGTCATGGTTAAGCCATCCAAAGAGGAATGTGGGAAGCGGCTAAAAGTCCTTTTGCTTGGTCACGGCGAAAATCAGCACGTTCGGCAGGCTGCCGCGCGATTGCAACCGCAAATCGAACAAATTGCAGAAATAACACTTTGCGATTTTGGGCAGACGGAAGACCTTTCCACAGTTGATGCGGATTTAGCCATTGTTTTGGGGGGAGATGGTTCGATCTTGAGGGCTGCCGGCCAGATGGGCTATCGGCAGATTCCAGTGCTCGGTATCAACCTCGGTCGTCTTGGTTTTCTAGCGGATCTTTCTCCCGAAGAACTTCCCAAAGTGCTGGCGGACATCTCTGCAGAAAAATACAGCACAATCGACCATTTGATGCTCAGTTGTGAACTCTTACGGGATGGGCAGGTTGTCAAGGAATCTTTAGGTCTTAATGAGGCTGCAGTCATGGCAGGCGGCCCATTTGCAATTCTCAATGTCGATCTTTATGTCGATCAGGAGTTTATGACTACATATAGTTGTGATGGTTTGATTATCAGTACG